>JANPGA010000155.1:0-1986 GCA_031423735.1 Bacteroidota bacterium
TCTTGCGCGATATACTGCTTGCCCACCTACTAATGGACAAAGATTTGCAATTTGAACTAAATAACTTATTTGATTTGTAGTAAAATTACCTTCATTTATGGTGAAATTGTCAAGTAATAATTTAAAACATTCTTTTTCATATCCAACTAGGTCTAAACTATCAGTAATGAAATTGTTTTGAGATTTTAAATCGGATTGTATTAACTTATTCATTACTTATAAGAATTAATGTATCACTAAAACCTTTGCGCTTGCTTTTGTGCCTCCATCACTTTGTACTTCTATAAAATACAATCCATTTTTTAGAGCATCGGTATAGAATTGCAATTGTGTTGTGCTCCAATACAATTTACGTTTTTGCACAAGCTCACCTTGTGTGTTATAAATGCGCATCCAACCATCTTTGTTATTGGGTAAATAATAATTTAACCAAAAATAAGAAGTAGCTGGATTTGGATAAATATGTATTTCCTTTAATGTTAATTGTGAGTTTTCTATTATCCCTACTCCCAAACTATCACAAATACTCCCCACAACAGGCCCCAAAAAATAATTTGGAAATGTTGGGCAAGTACTATTATTATAAGTTGGTAAAATAACTGAATGCTGACTTACATGGCATGCCAAACCTGAGCTATCAGGATAATCGATTGTATGTAAACGAAAAGTAGAGTTTCCAGTAGTAATATAAATTTTACCATCAGGCCGTAATGCTTGAGAAAAAAAATAAGTTGCAAATGGTGGTGAAGGAGAGTAAGTACTATCCCAAACTGCTACAGTATCATAAGCAGCCAAATTCGGTTTGTCTAAATCAAATTGATAAAGATAAAGTGTAGAGGAAGCATATATTTTTCTTCCATTAGGAGAAAATGCCAATCCAAATCCTACCATGCTATCATTAATTGCTACATGTCGTGCATTACTAAATAAACCGCTACATCTATCAAAATCGTAAACTTCTAAATCAGAATATGTATCATAACTAGCATATACATTTCCATCTGAAGAAAATGCTGCTTGACCTGATGAGATATCCCTAGATCCAATATATTGATGTGATCCTAAAACCAATCCAGAGGGGCTTAATAAAAAAACATAATAACCATTTACATTTCTTTCAGGCGCTACTATCCACCAATCCCTACCATTTGCGTGTTTACATGCAACTAATTGTCCCAATGGAAGAGTATCGTTTATCAAAATTTGATTTTTAAAACTTATACCACCATACCCACTATCTAATGCCATATCAATAATTGAATAATATAAGTATGAAGGGTGCGGATAGTCTATGTCATCAGCTGTCTCATGCACCATTACATATAATCCTGATTGTTCTGGATAAGGAAGTATTATATTACCTGATGTTATTCTTAATCCATCATTACTCAATTCTTGCTGGGTGGTTTGTGTACTAGGATTTATGCTATTCCCATTTAACATTACATTACCAGTTCTATTTGCTATATACACGCCATTAGTGTAAAAAAGCATTTTCCCTAAACTATCAGAAATTGACGATTCAAGGAAATTAAAATTCATTGTTCTAGCGCTATCATAATAAATATTAGGAGCTCCATTATAAAAATCAATTGCTGACGGACCCCAAGGAATACTTGAAGGGTAATCGTAACCCATAAGCCAAAAATTACTTAAACCTTGTGAAAAGGAATTAAAGCAAAGTGATACCAATAAAATTGAGAATATATTTTTCATATTCTTATTTTATATAAATCATTTTACCTTTAGCAATTGTGTTATTAGAATTTCTAATTTCATAAAAATAAATTCCAGGTTGCGTAGTAAAAGATGGAACTATGAAATCCTTTGTTTTTATAGGAATAACATATTCTGAAATTAATTGAGTTAATTCATTGTATATATTTAATTTATTTTCTTCAATAGTTTCCTTATTAAATTTAAAAGAAGATTCCTTTGTTAATGGGTTTCCAATAAGTATTGCAGTTTGTCCAGTTTCGGAAACGT
>JANPGA010000156.1:0-9631 GCA_031423735.1 Bacteroidota bacterium
TCTTGCGCGATATACTGCTTGCCCACCTACTAATGGACAAAGATTTGCAATTTGAACTAAATAACTTATTTGATTTGTAGTAAAATTACCTTCATTTATGGTGAAATTGTCAAGTAATAATTTAAAACATTCTTTTTCATAGCCAACGAGATCTAAACTATCAGTAATTGAATTGTTTTGTGTTTTTAAATCGGATTGTACTATAGCCCAATTTTCTAAGTTCTTTTTACTAAGTTCATCTTGTAAGGCTTTTAAGTCTCTCAGCTTTTTTAGTATTTCATTAGTTTGTTCATCAGATAATGAATTATCATTCAAACTTTCAAAGGTTAATTTTATTAAGCTATCTGTTTTAATTGATTCTTGTAAATTAATTTCTGAAATTATTTTATTTAACTGTGATTGAATCGAATCAATTCTACCAGCGGATGATTCTTTCATCAAATTATAAAAAGAAGAATATTCTAGATCGCTAATTAAATTTAATGCATCGTATTTTATTTTTTTATACAAATCACGTTTAGCAAAATATTTCGTTTCGCTTTTAAAATCATTAATAAAATTTTGTCCTATAACTGTTAAGCTATCATCATTGGTCGAATTACCACTTGCAACTCTTTGAGCTATTACACAATCATTAATATAATATATAGTTGATAACGGGGTTGAACTTGATACAAACCAGTTTTGGAGTGGGAATATATGTAAAGGTGTAACAGCAGGATTAGTCCTAAACTCTGAATTTAATAAATCAGTTGGTGTTGGATTAATAATGTTATAATCTGCATCAAAATTGTTAGAATAACTAGTTCCCCAATAATTTTGCATATCTATTTGGGTACCAACTTTGGCATTAGAATTAAGATAAAGTCCAATATCATAATTATTCATTGAATTTCTCTTAAAAAGATTCGGACTGCGACAATCACCAATAAAACTTATTCCATTTCTGCTATAATTGATATTGTTATTAAATAGAGAAGTATTGGAACTATTACTTACAGTGATGCCGTTATTCATATTATTTAAAGGAAGTGATGCGGGACCACCAATTGAATTATCTTTTATGGATGAAAAATGGCTTCCTTCTACCATTATACCGTCTTGTGCAATGAGGGGTTGGTTTTGTGAAATAGTGTTACCTGCTACCACACCATAATTAATATTTAAAAGTGAAATTCCTCGTCCTGCCCTTTGCATAATTATATTGTTACAACTTACTGAATATACTCTCCCAAATCCTCCATTTCCAAAATCTGCTAAATCAATACCTATAGTAGATCCTATGCTAGTAGAAATGGGGTTGTCAATTGTAATAATGTTGCTTTTTATATTTGTTATAGATGCCTGATCAGCAAAATAGGAACCAATTCCAACTGTGGAGGCTGAAATATCATTTTCATAAATATTTACAGTTTTAAAAATAGCATTTGCAGAAGTGATACCTTTTTCTACGTTTTGCATTTTAGCGGAAACAATATTTAATGACGAATTCTTTGCTGCAATTCCAACGTTGCAAAAATCAAAACTATTTTTGACAATGATTGGATTATTCATGTCGCCAATAAATGATAAAAAACTATATTTTCCATCATCAGCAACCGAATAAATTCCTGTTGCTTTTGGTTCATCGGGAAATGCTAAAACTTGCCAATGGGTAAAATATCCTTGTGTAGGAACCATATTTATAAACTTTGATTTTCTAAATGACAATACAGAATTTCTAGCATAAATTCCAGCATTTAAGTTTTCAAATTCATTAAATGTTCCTGCAAATTGATCCATTGAGGCAGTTATTCCATTTAACTGGATCCCAAATAGTGGCCTAACTTGAAAATCTCGTGCTTGCCCTACATAAGGTAATGGTATTTGTGCATTACCACTTCCCCATATTTTATTTGCTGCTAAGCGCAATGAGGCATTATTAAACCCAAATTCGTTATTGTCAGTTGCACGAATCGAAATGAGGTTATCCAAAAATTCAGTTCTTTTAGCAGTAAGTGATCCACCTCGTTTAACATCAACAGCATATTCGGCAAATGTAATTTTATTGGGTAAGCTATTACCTGTTTGTATTGTCGTAAAGTTAATATCCGCATTATCACAAACAAGACCTTGCCAAGTCATATCAGTACAACCATTCATTAGATTGCAATCTTTAAAAGAAACTATATAACCAGGATCAGCTTCTAAGGCAGCAGCTTCACTAAAATAAATGTTACAACCAACAAAATCCAATTCATTAAAAAAATCATTCGTTGAATTAATAGTTGAATAATCGTCAGAATGAATGTATGATTTTCCATTAAAAACAATTTCACTAATTGGATTTAATGGCTGTCCGCAGTCAATGGTGATGATAGCGCCATTTTGAATCGCACTCGGATCAATACTTGTAACTATATCAACAATTGATTTTGCATTTGTTACAACACGTCTTGTTGCAGGAATAGGAATAGATGACATACAACATTCCGCAATTATAATGTTAGTACTATAATTTGAAACACAGCCATCAACTGTTAATGTTAAATCGAGTGAAGCGTTTGCAGAAGTAGAATTTACTGGAATACCTGTAAGCGAAGGTTCGTTGGTAGTATTTGAAGTAATACCATTAAAATGCCATTCATAATTGTAATTAGATCCTGTATTATTAACACTAACCGGATCTAAATCAATTGTATTTTGAGTCGTACAAAAACGATACTCTTTTTCAAGTTTTACGGAAGGAACAATTACTGTAATTGATTTATGAGAAACACTAATTCCATTAGTAACATAAACAGTATAAGTTGTAGTTTGTGTTGGTGAAACTGTTAAATAATCATCAATATTTAATCCTGAATTATAGGTAACTAAATGATTAGCTAAACCAATATTATTTGATGACAATTCATCGTTATTTGGAGAAGTTATCCAAACAAATTTATATGGATTTGCTGGTCCAATAGCTGGAGGAGTAGCAGTTGCGTTTAGCTTAATAATTGCACCGGCGCATGAAGAAATTGTGGTATTATGAAGCGTTAAGCCGATCCCTGGTCGTGAAAAAAGTGTAAATTGACTTGTAAAGATTACTGCATTTGTTATTTTGGATATTACATTTAAACTATATGTTGTAGTTTCATTTTGTGTAACAAGAATATTGGTGGTTGTATCACCTGTGCTCCATTGGTAAGTAACTGTAGAATCATAGTCGGAAAATAACATAGCCTCAGTACCCGCGTCAATCGTATCTGCAAAGCAGGTTATTGTAAACAGAGGAATTCGAGGAACTCCTTTTTGCCTTATTCGAATTAAAGAGAAGGGGTTTAAAGTAATGTGACTTGCTCCACCTAAGGATAAAACATTTTGTAGTGCAACATTAAAAGTAGAAGCAATATTACCTGAAACAGCATCAATTATATCATACGAATTAGTATGTGGATTTTGTTCAGCAACATAATTTTCTGGAGTGCTGGTAGTAATTTGAATTGCATCATCAGGATCGTTAAATCCTAAAGTACTGTTAATATCTATATTTGAAATATCATGATCACTTACATTTAAAATGATTAAAGTACGATCTAATGATTTGGTATTGACGACTTCCCAACCATAAGCAACAGGTTTACTATCTGGCAAATAATCATTGTTAGAAGCTAAATTAAAAACAAGTGGGGTTACTTTATTTTCACCCTTTAGCGCAATAGCAATTTCATTCATCATTAATCCAATTGCCGTTTTTGTATAATTTTTTGTATGGTAATTACTAACAACTGCTTGCGAAATTGTAAATCCACTTGTAGGGTGAAATCCATAATAGATTCCATTACTTTGAGGAGCAACGCCGAAATAATCTGAAAAAATAAAGTCACCTGCCATTGTATGTAAATTGCATGCTTGAATTTGAGGATTTTCAAGAAAGTGCATTGTTAAATATGCCATAGTAAGACCATGATACCAAGTTCCATGCAATGGAAATAATGTTCCTCTTTCAAGTAAATTATATTCAGTCATCCATATTGGAGTATTTCCTAGGTTTGCTATATCAGTATTTAACGCATTAACAGAGTTATTTATATTTGAAAATAAGGTAGGATAAGATGAAGAGTTTATGACTGTTCCTATTAAACCATTCGTAATAACATTATAATCATGAATACTAAATGCTTCAGGTTCATTTGAATTTAAAGTGCCAAATAGTTTCGAATTCCATTCTTTCTGTCTATTGGAATTGCCATCTTTGGCTTCCGCAGCTACTGCACTAATTTTAATAGTTGGATCAATTACTGAGTGAATAGTATTTCGCCAAACATCTACTAATTGAGCATAATCTGCTGCTGTATTAAATTTTTAAAGATGTCCGCAATTTCCATCCAAAAAGAACTCATTGCCAATTTCAACACGATCAATAGGTATGTTATGCTCTTTAGCATCTAATAACATTGCCATTTGATAATTCAAATCAGAAGTAAGTGGATTAACCACAAAAAGTGGCTTTGCTCCTGTACTTAAAAGTGCATTTCGTAGATCTAATAGATAATCACCATCACGTAAATTAACATTTCCAAAAGCATCAAGTGCTGGCATCAATCTTTTGCGATTCTGGTATGTTACAGGTAATGAAAAGCATCCTTTATCAGCAAAATTCCTTAAAAACCAACCTTCTTGCCAATCCCAATAATTTGCTAATGTACCACCTGGGTATCTTAACCGAGAGGGCTGTGCTTCTTTTAAAAGTTTATTTATTTCAGGTTCTGCAAACTTTGTTTCTTGTAATAGTGTATTTGCACCATTTAATCCATAAAACTCATTTATTGTTCTTGGCCATAACGGAGATGTTGATAAACTTACCGAATTTGACTGAGCAAATGATTGATGCGATAAGAAAATTAAACTAATAATAATTGAGATACTATATAATTTAGATTTCATAAAATAATTTATTTTAATTGAAGAAAGTAATAAATGGTTACTAGGTTGAATTATATTTATTAGTCATTAAATATGTAAATCTAACAACAATTTTTATTAAATATACTTAATTCTTGAAAGCATAGTACTAATTAAGTAATCAAATGTATTAATTTTTCTTCTTTTTCCTATCTTTAGCAAAATATTTCAGTCATGTCAGACGTTCAAAAATTTAAGGATCTAGTTAATCAAGGATATACTTCTAAAGGTGATTCAATTGTTTTAGGTGCAGCAATGCTGGATGGCCAGATATTGCCTGATGCTTTGGTGAAAGCTCCTTTAAAAACTTTTAACCGACATGGATTAATTGCTGGTGCAACTGGAACCGGTAAAACAAAAACATTACAAGGACTTGCCGAAGCATTATCAGCGAAAGGAGTATCTACTTTATTGATGGATATTAAAGGTGATTTAAGTGGATTAGCAAAGCCCGGTACATCGAATGATAAAATAGTTGATCGTCATACTAAGTTGGGAATTGAATGGAAGTCAGATCAATTTCCTGTTGAGCTTTTAAGTTTGTCAAAAGAAAAAGGTGCGCGATTAAGAGCTACCGTTTCTGAATTTGGACCAGTATTGTTTTCTAAAATTTTAGAGTTAAATGATACGCAAGCTAGTGTAGTATCATTGATATTTAAATATTGTGATGATAAAAAACTTCCATTACTTGATTTAAAAGATTTTAAAAAAGCAGTTCAATATCTTAGTAATGAAGGTAAGGAAGAAATTAAGCAAGTTTATGGTGCAATTGCAACAGCTACTGCTTCAATTATCATTCGTAAAATAATTGAATTGGAGCAACAAGGTGCAGAAGAATTTTTTGGTGAAGTATCTTTTGATGTAGAAGATCTTTTAAAAATTGATGATCGAGGTTATGGTTTCATGCATATCATTCGTTTAGCTGATATTCAAGATCGACCAAAATTGTTTTCTACGTTTATGCTTTGTTTACTTGCTGAAATTTATGCAAAATTTCCAGAGGAAGGCGATCCCGATCAACCTAAGTTGGTTATTTTTATCGATGAGGCACACTTAATTTTTAATGAAGCCTCAAAGGCACTTTTACAACAGTTAGAAACTATAATCAAACTAATTAGATCAAAAGGTGTAGGTGTTATTTTCTGTACACAATCTCCAGGTGATATTCCTGCTTCAATTTTAGGTCAACTAGGAATGAAAATCCAACATGCATTACGTGCATTTACAGCAAACGATCGTAAAGATATTAAAATGGTTTCTGAAAATTATCCTGAAACTGAATTTTATAAAACTGAAGATTTGTTGACACAACTTGGAATAGGTGAGGCTTTGATTACCGTGTTGACAGAGAAAGGTAGCCCTAGTCCGTTAGTACATACTTGTCTTTGTGCACCACATTCAAGAATGGATATTTTAACTCCTGATGAAATTGATGAATTAGTATCTAGTTCAAAACTAGTGAAGAAATATAATGAAGAAATTGATCGTGAAAGTGCTTTTGAAATTTTACAGGCTAAATTGAATCAACTTACTGAAGAGGAAAAAGAAGTTCCTGAAAAGGGAAAAAAGAGTTCTAAAGAAGAAGAGTCAGTGGTTACTCAAATTGTAGATAGTACTGTAGGACGTCAGGTTGCGCGTACAGTTGCAAGAGAAATTACTAGAGGTTTGTTGGGAGTATTAGGAATAAAAGGAAGCTCTCGTTCTAAAAATAAAAGCAGTTGGTTTTAATTTTTTTTCATCCTTTTGGTTAGTTATTTTATCATTAATAATATAATCATATCAATTTATGATAAATTCATTTTTTCTTCTCAACTTTGCAGCGTTAGATTTCTAAATGAAAACTAATAATTCAAAAAGGTAGACTTTTTATTTTGAAAACCTTGATTTAATCATTACATAAGTTACATAAGTATTTTTTAATTTAGTTGAAATTATATTCTTCAATGAGTATATTGAAACTTCATTTCATTTATTTATGTTAAATCTAAAATGAAGTAATAGAATGTCAAAAGAAATTAGGAAAGCAAAAGTTTTAAAGGGAGCAACGGATTGTTTCGCAAGGTATGGGTATGAAAAAACTACACTTGAAGACATTGGGAAATCAGTTGGATTAAATAAGGCCTCTTTGTATTATTATTATAAAAACAAAGAAGATATTTTTTGTGATGTTCTTTTTCAAGAGGCAGATATTTATATGCATGAATTACAAGGAAAAATTAAATCTGCCAAATCATCGGAAGCTAAAATTTTAAGTTACCTAAGTGAACGACTTAATTATTATCGAATGATGATGAATTTGCATAATCTTTCATTAGATACAGTTAGAAAAGTGGAGCCTATTTTTACTGAGATTTATGATAAAATTCTTAAAAGAGAGTCAATCTATTTAGCTTCGCTAATCAAGGATGGAATTGAAGGAGGCGAATTTGTTAAAGTTGATGTTAATCGTGTTGCGGATGCATTATTAAATGTAGCAACATCTATCCGTTACCGTGAATTGCATATTTCATTTGTTAAAATGGCCGGAGAAGCTGATTACGATAGAATTTTAGAGGATATTAAATTCGTTTCTAAGTTGATGTTAAAAGGATTAAAAGCCACTTAAGATTTTAAGTACTTTTTATTCAAGTTGCTTTTGTTTGGAGAATATTGTCAATTGTTATTTCTCATAAAAATGACCTAACATTGTTTTGTTGAAAACAATATAGTTTTATAAACGACAGACGTTTATTCTTCCTCTATCTTTTCGGTTAGATTTAAGTGATGGTTTCTTCATATTTTAGTCCTTCCCAACATAAGCTCATTATTTATCAATTAATTGTACGGCTATTTGGCAATACGATTAGTCGTAATAAATTATTTGGCAGCATTAAAGAAAATGGTTGTGGCAAATTTGACGACATAACTGATGTTGGATTACTTTCGATAAAGGAATTAGGAACTACGCATATTTGGTATACTGGTGTACTAGAACATTCAAGTTTAAGCGACTATAATAAGCATGGAATTTCTCCCGATGATCCTTACATTGTAAAGGGCCGAGCAGGTTCTCCCTATGCTATTAGAGATTATTATGATGTTTGTTCCGATTTAGCAGTTAATGTAGACCAACGTATAGAAGAATTCGAATCATTATTAGTACGTACACATAAATGTGGGTTGAAAGCAATAATCGATTTTGTTCCTAATCACGTAGCACGGAGTTATAATTCAGATAAAAAGCCAAGTGGTATTTTAGATTTTGGTGCTTCCGATGATACGTCTGTCCTTTTTCATCCTGAAAATAATTTTCTTTATCTGCAAGGAGAAACTTTTCAAGTTCCAAGTGATTATATTCCTTTAGGTGGGAATAAATTGCCTAGAAATAAAATTAAATTTAATGAGTATCCAGCAAAAGTAACCGGTAACGATGTGTATAGTTCACAACCATCATTAAATGATTGGTTCGAAACAATAAAGTTGAATTTTGGGGTTGATCCTACTTCTTCACATCAATGTTTTTTTGATCCCATCCCGCGAACTTGGCAAATGTTATTGGATATTTTATTATATTGGTGTAGGAAAGGTGTCGACGGTTTTCGTTGTGATATGGCTGAAATGGTTCCTCCTGAATTTTGGGAATGGCTAATACCTTGTGTGAAAACTCATTTTCCTGATGTGATTTTTATTGCTGAAATATATAAACCCGAATTGTACGAACGTTATTTAGATAAGGGCAACTTTGATTACCTATACGATAAAGTGAAATTATATGATACCCTAGGAGGAATTCTTAGAGGTAATACATTTGCTGATAATATTACTTCTTGTTTGCAATCTGTTGAACAATTTCCTGAACGATTACTAAATTTTTTAGAAAACCATGATGAAGAACGTTTAGCTTGGAGTGGATTTGCAGGAAGCGGATTTGATGCCATACCAGCAATGGTTGTTTCATCTACAATATCAAAAGGACCTGTAATGATTTATTCTGGTCAAGAGGTTGGTGAGCCTGCAGAAGGGAATTTAGGATTCGCTGGTGCTCGTGGCAGAACAACAATTTTTGATTATGGTTGTATTCCTAAACTTCAGCAATGGGTAAATAAAGGAAAGTTTGATGGAGGAAAATTAGATGAACCTTCAAAAAAATTAAGAGAATTTTATTCACAGCTTTTAAATTTATGTAAGGATCATGATGCAATTCAAAATGGATCTCTTTATGATTTACAATACATAAATCGTTTTAATCAAAGTGAAGGTTATGATGAAAGATTTATTTTTTCTTTTTTAAGATATACCAGTAAATCAAGGTTATTAATAATTGTTAATTTTAGTAAAATTGATTCTTTTAATTTATCAGTCAAAATTCCGTTAGATGCATGGAATTTAATGGGCTTAAATGTAAATGATAACTATCGATTTAGGAATCTTTTAGAATTTAAGTATGATTGTTCATTTAAACCCAAAGAGGTCTCTATTGTTGATAATAAATTGTCTGGAGTTTTTGTAGAAATCACACCTAGCTCAGCATATATCCTTGAAATCATTTAATTTCGTTTATTATTCAAATATGGTATGAAACAAGGGACAAAGAATCCATTTAATTTAGTTGTGATTGTAGCTGCTCTTGGCTATTTCGTTGATATTTATGATTTGCAATTATTTAATATCATTAGTAAGAAAAGTATTATTGGTTTAGGAATTACAGATACTGCCATCATTG
>JANPGA010000157.1:0-1764 GCA_031423735.1 Bacteroidota bacterium
TTGTTTTAATAATCAAATCAGAGAAAGAAAATAAGAAAAAGCAAGTTGCAAAATTTTTAGCTATTCTTATTCTTCCACTTCTACTTTCTACGGCAATCCGTTTTAACTACAAAGAAGAATCTCATCCCATTGAAGTTGTGGTTGTACAACCTAATGTGGATCCATATAATGAAAAATTTTCTGGTCCTGGGAATCAATGGCAACTTGAAAAAATATTAAAGTTAGCAAAGCCAATGGTTACTTCTAAAACTCGTTTAGTTATTGCACCTGAAACGGCATTGCCAGATGGAATTTGGGAGCAAAATTTAACGCGTACTCCTGAGGTGGAAACAATTAAAAATTTTATTAATCCATATCCAGGTTTGAGATTTTTGACAGGATTAACATCCTATCAAATTTATTTGAAGGGTGAAAAAAGCAGTATTACAGCCCGACCATTCCCTAATGGAGAAGGAAGTTCCTATGATGCTTATAATGCAGGAATGCAAGTTGACGCTGATACAACAATTCAGATTCATCATAAATCCAAGTTAGTGCCCGGAGTTGAAAAACTACCATTCCCACAGTTTTTTAAATACTTTGAAAATTTCGCAATAGATCTTGGTGGTACATCGGGAAGTTTAGGAGTTCAAGAGCATCCTTCTGTTTTTACTGGCGATTCTGTCATTGCTGCTCCAGTAATTTGTTATGAATCTATTTACGGGGATTACATTGGCGAATATATTCGTAAGGGAGCAAATATTATATGCATAATGACGAATGATGGTTGGTGGGAAGATACTCCTGGCTATCGTCAGCATTGTCAATATGGTAGATTGAGAGCTATCGAGCATCGCCGAAGTATTGCTCGTTCTGCTAATACTGGGATTTCCTGTTTTATAAATCAACTTGGTGATGTTTCTCAAGCCACGGCATGGTGGGTTCCAGCTGTAATTCGTCAGGAGCTGAACCTCAATAACAAACAAACATTTTATTCCATACATGGAGATTATTTAGGGCGATATTCAACAATAATTTGTTATTTTTTATTGCCGTTTCTTGTGATAATTAGCTTTCGAAAAAAGAAGTGATGTAAAAGATATCTTGTATTTTTGCAATCCGATTTAAGAATAAACAAATGGCAAATTATGATGTTGTAATCATTGGATCTGGTCCGGGTGGTTATGTTGCTGCAATTCGTTGCGCACAATTAGGATTAAAAACAGCTTTGATTGAAAAATATAAATCATTAGGTGGAACTTGTTTAAATGTTGGATGTATTCCCTCCAAAGCATTGTTAGATTCTTCTGAGCATTATCATCAAGCAGCTCATCAATTTTCTGCTCACGGGATTAAGGTGAAAGAACTAAGTATTGATTTAGCGCAAATGATAATTCGTAAAGATGATGTTGTTAAACAAACTGTTGATGGCATTAATTACTTGATGAAAAAAAATAAGATTGATGTTTTTACGGGTACAGGAAGTTTTGTAAATGCAACAACGGTTGTCGTTACTAAAGAAGATGGTTCTAAAGAAGAATTAAAAACGATTAATACAATTATTGCAACAGGTTCTAAGCCTGCATCTTTAAAAGGTGTTACGATTGATAAAGAAAGAGTAATTACCTCTACAGAAGCTTTAAAACTTAAAGAAATTCCAAAGCAACTTTTAATTATTGGCGGAGGCGTTATTGGATTAGAATTAGGGTCTGTTTATGCTCGTTTAGGAAGTAAGGTGAGTGTAGTGGAGTATCTCGATTCAATTATCCCTACGATGGATCGTAC
>JANPGA010000158.1:0-2935 GCA_031423735.1 Bacteroidota bacterium
TTACAATTGCCACAAGGCGGTCCAAATTACGCTTCGTTTGGTGAAAATATTCGTTACGAAGTTCATATTAAAAATGATGCTTCTACAATGGGTGATGATATCACTTATCGTTTCACTTTTACTAAGGTGAATGAAGATCCATCAACGTTTTTTAATATTCGTTTAGGATTGCAAAATTTAAAAACAAGTTACAAATGTGAGAAGAAAATTGGAAGTGGTCCTTTCATTACAATCGTTGCCAATGGAACTGTTCCTCCTCCTAATATCGGACCTCGTTCAATTGATACTCCAGGATTAGGTTTAGGTTCTACTTATGCTCAGTTAATGTCGAATGCTGTAACTTCTGCTACAGGTAATGGCGGTGAAACAATTTATTGCGGACCAGCTGATGATCCATTCTTCGTTGATTTAGGTGGTATTTTTGATTTAGGTCAAACACGTGCTGGTGGTACGGGTGATGATGCTCCTTTAGATGCTGTTGCTTGTAAAAATGTTCATACAATCGCTATTAAAATTCCAATTTCTACATTACAAAAGAATGGACAGGATGTTACTCAAGCTGCAAATATTCTTGATGGCAATTATGTTATTGGTGTTTGGGCTTCTGCTTCTCGTCGCAAGATTACAACAATAGATTCTTCAGATGGAAAACAAACTGTTTCTGGTGGATGGGTTCAAGTATCACGTTTAGGTATGCCATTAACTAACGAGGCAGTTATTCCTATTGGAGATAAAGATAAATGGAATTCACTTACTCCTTATACTGAAGATCCTACTATGGAAGCCTATTTTACAAATCCAGAATTGGGATTATATATGGATGATAGTTTATTCGGCCCAGCTGTACCAGGATTACAAAATTTAAGAATTCAACGCGCATCTCAAACTGTATTAGGAAATGTGGATTTTGGAAATACACATGATGGTCTCTATGTATTATACGGAAATCCAGCAACAACAGGAACTGCATTAGATACTGCAATTTTTGGAAAGTATTTATTGCGCCAAGGTCAACCACGTTCTGTTGATTTACTTCCTATATTTTATACTGGAGTTCCAAATTTAGCTCCTTATCAATTAGCAACTGGAAAAACTGCTGGTAATCCTTTATCTGCAGGAAAACCATTTATCAATAACTTCCTTCCAACTTTTGGTGATATGTTACGTCTTAATATGGCAGTTCCTGTAACTCCTCGTAATGATCCTAAATTTAGTTCAGAAGGAATTATTTCTGCTGCTGTACTTGGATTAACTGATCCTGCATATAATACTACCACAGCAATTCAATTCATTCCAAATATGGATGGATTTCCAAATGGTCGCCGCTTAGAAGATGATGTAACTCGCATCGAATTACAAGCTGTGAGTGGTGCTGCTTTAGCTGCTGTAGGTTTGTTTTATGATGATTATACCATCGGACAAAGTCCTTTAACTCAAAAACTATTTAACGTTTTAGGTTATACTACTGGTGTTGAAAGTAATGATGATGGTTTCCAAGGAATGTTCCCTTACGTAGCATTACCAAAAAGTGGTTTTGGAAATTGTGGTGGCAGTCAAACTACAACTGGTGTTAAGGAATACGGTTTAGGAATTGGCGCTCCAAGTGCTACACTTGCTCAAAATTATCCAAACCCTTTCAACTACAGTACTAAATTCAAGTATGTAGTAAATAATTCTGCAACAATTAGAATATCAATTATGGATCTTACAGGTAAAATTGTAGCCAATGTTGTTAATGAACGTAAGGCAGAAGGAATTTATGAAGTGAATTACAATGCTGCAAATCTTGCAACAGGTGTTTACATAGCTTCCATTTATTCTAATAATCAAATCTTGCAATCCTATAAAATTAGTTGTGTTAAAAATTAATATTTAATCAACCGTTATTGCAGTTTGCTTAAAAAGCAAATTGCAATAACGGTTTTATAAACCCAAAAATGAAAAAATATCTATTTCTACTTATTGCATTTTCAGCTTTGATTATTTCAATAGTTCTTACAAGAAAAGATAGTTCTCCTGTTTACAAATTACATGAGCGAGTTGCTGCAATTTCAAACTCCAGCGAGTGGTTAAATACTAAAAAAGCTATTGAAACTTTAGAAGGAGAATTAATAAGAAATCCAGATAATAATCAGGTGAAATTAAAATTAGCTCAAGCCTATATACAAGAAGGAAGAGTTACTGGAGATCATAATTATTATGATGCAATGGCCTTTAAATTAATTCACACTGTATTAAAAAAGGATTCAGAAAATTTTGAAGCATTATGTTGCTTGGCAACTTTAGAAGCATCAGCGCATCAATTTACAGATGCTTTAGCAATTTGTGAAAAAGCAATTAAAATAAATCCTTATAATGCGTATATCTACGGAGTTCTTTGCGATTGCCACGTGGAATTAGGTCAATATACTGAAGCCGTAAAGTCGGCAGATAAAATGGTAAGTATCCGTCCTGATATTCGTTCATATGCTCGAGTTTCTTATTTAAGAGAAATCTATGGTGATTATCCTGGAGCTATTGAAGCGATGAAACTAGCCCTAAGTTCTGGCTATCCTGGTCTTGAACAAACTGAATGGACAAGAGTTTATTTAGGAAGATTATATGAAATTACTGGAGATACCAAAACTGCCGAATTTAATTACAATCAAGCTCTTTCTGCCAGACCAAATTATGCTCCAGCTTTAGCAGGATTAGGAAATATTGCAAGAGGTAAAAAAAATTATTCTGAAGCACTTAAATGTTATTCTAAAGCAGAAAATTTAATACAAGATTATAGTTATGAGCAACATATTGCCGAAATCTATGAACTCAATAATCAAAATGAATTAGCATCAAAAGCATATGATAAATCATTAGAAATGTTGATTAAACATCAGCATCCAACAGATGAAGAAACTGGAATTGGTCATAATATTGATCGTGAATTAGCAACTGT
>JANPGA010000159.1:0-2580 GCA_031423735.1 Bacteroidota bacterium
CAGAATTCTATGAAAAATATTTTTCAAAACTTATGTTGTATGAAATATTTAATAGAAGTGGCATAGATATGTACATATTTTTTTGTGCCGTTTGTTTAATAATTCTACACATTACTCACATATTTAAAATTGAAAAAAAAGTGTTTTGGCTAATGGCAATTTTACTTCTTTTCAATTTACTTTTAATATTTTTAGAAGTTCGCAAACACGGAGATAGTTAAAAAAGAATAAGTTCAAAGCCACCGAATTTGACACCTTTTGTTTTTCTTTCCATGCTGTCCTTAGTTGCAAACTAATGACAGCGTGGAAAGAATAAAGTAACACAGATCCCTTTTTGTATTCTTGTTAAGAATTCCGGAAATATAATTCATCACCATTTTCCTATATTTACAATAAATTACTACCACAATTAAACCGGTGAAAAACCCTTTTACCATATCCCAAACCAGTTTTTTTGATGGCGTATCTATGTGCTACCTCTACTCCTTTAATGGGCAGGAGAAGGATGATGAAATTGCTGGCGCAGGAAATATCAATACTGCTATGTTTTGGGAGTATGATACACGGTTAGGTAGGAGGTGGAATTTAGATCCGAAACCAGACCCTTCAATAAGTAGTTATGCTTCATTTGCAAATAATCCAATTTGGTATACAGACATTTTAGGTGATGTTGTTGATTATAAAACTAACTCCGATAAGAAAAATGTAGAAAAATATACTAATAAAACTGAAATTCGGAGAGGGTTCTTAGGATTAGGAGCCTTAAAGGAGAGACGAAATAAGAATTATAGTTCTGAATTTGCAAATATTGTTAAAGATCTACATAGTAGAACTGAAACGTATGTTTTTCAAGAAAATAATAACATCACAAATCCAAAAGGGAATAAAATTGATGGGAAGTTTAGTTACGATGGAACTAATTTTAATATTGAATACTCTGCGGGAAGTCCTGAATTTGGAGGTGGCCTTTCAGGAGTTTTATTTGAAGAAACCTTTCATGCAAAACAATTTACTCAAGGTAAGTTCACATTTGAAAATCATGGAAATGGATTTGAACCTGGACAGTTGGATGCTAATGATGAGGTTGAGGCAAAGAGATTTGCAATTACTGCTCCCGGCTATCGATCAACATTTAACGGTTCAAGTGGGTCTGCATCCACACAACTTGGATTTATTGCCAAATCGAGAAATGCAGAAGCAATTAAATTTTTAATTTATGGAGGCAGCGATTTGATGCATAAATCTAATGGTGGAACTGTTACAAATACTTATTTGCCATCTTATCCTGGATTAAGCTCAAATCAACAGAATTCTAATTTATCAGAAAAAACATTTAATTCTAATATTGTTGGATATCCATTTAAATAACTCGATGAAAAAATATCTTTTATTAGTAATGTTATTAATTACAAATGGTGCACATAGTCAAATAACTGATTCATGGAGTCAAGATACATTGAAATCAAATGTTACTATCCTTGAACCAGATGAAACATATATTTTAATTTTTACCTTAGATAGTATTATTCAAAGATCAAAATGCAATTGTGCAGTATCGGGAAATAGTTCTGATAAATGTAATTTATTAAAAGGTAGAGTTAGGAAAGTAATATATTTGGGAGATACTTCTGTTTTTGACCCTTATTCTTTTGGAAAGCTACAATATTTTTTGGTTCCACAAAAAAAAATGATATATAAGGAAGGATTGGAATATTTGATTTCTGCTTATAACTCAACAAGTAAGAATTATATAATAATAAATCGAAATAGAAGTGATAACAATACGAAGTATAGTTATAAATATAATCTATTAACCGGGCTTGTAAAATGTTATAAACGTAATTTGTTTCAATGTCTTGGTTTGCAAAAAATAGACTATTCCGAAAAACGATTACTAGACGATAGATTTGATTCATATATTCTTAAAAACGTAAAAAGTATAAAGTTTGAATAATATTTTTCCCACGCTTTCCTTAGTTTGCAACTAAGGACATTCCATTTAATTTTTGGCAATGATTGAAGTAAACTATAAAATCCTTTTTTGTTTATTTTGATGCAATATCTAATATCGGTTTGATGTAGGGAGAAAAATTTAGCACGGATAACTTTTTGCAATTTAGTAAATATTTCTGGATAAATAATTCATCACCATTTTCCTATATTTACAATAAAATGCAACAAGAATAAATCCGGTGAAAAAACCTTTTACAATACCTCAAACCAATTTTTATGATGGTGTATCTATGTGCTACCTCTACTCCTTTAATGGAGATGAAAAAGATAACGAGATAAAAGGCGAGGGAAGCAGCTATACAACTGAATGGAGACAATACGACCCAAGATTAGGAAGATGGTTAAGCCCAGACCCTTTAATGTCAAAATTTCAAGGCTGGAGTCCTTATGTTTTTGCTTTTGATAATCCAATTTGGTTCAATGACCCTGATGGAGATGCACCGCCAACTATAAAACAAATAATTGCAGAGGGCAAAAAAACAAGTGCTACATTTTCTTCATTATTAAATAGGGCTAAAATAACAGACGCTAATTTTAGTAAAAATATTTCTTTTGGAAGTGGTACAT
>JANPGA010000160.1:0-15891 GCA_031423735.1 Bacteroidota bacterium
TTTACAACAATATAATAACTTCCACCTAAAATTGCTGAGCTATAATTTAATTGAATTGTTCCATCAACTTTCAATACTTGTGTATCGCTTTCTACGAAATTAAAAGGAGATAATGCATCATGCAATTCAACAATTACAGTATCTACTTCTAACATTAATGGATCAGAACTCACTCCAGTATTTACTAACGCTGGTGTCATTGTATTTCCACCTAAATAGAATCCTTGAATAAACATGGTAAGGTTTAAGGTAACATTTGTAGGACATAATTCATCAATTAACGTGTTGCAATTATCATCAATACCATTACCACAAACTTCACTTACACCAGGATTAATTGCAAACACTGCATCATTACAATCGGTATTGTTTATTGATGTTAATGGAGGTTGAATACAATAAAGTGCGCCAGTAGAAGAACTAGAACCATATCCATCATTATCAGCATCGGTATAATACAACGTGCCACCTGAAACAGTAGGATCTGCATCATCGATTAAAGTATTACAGTTGTCATCAATACCATTACATACTTCTGTTGCTCCAGGATTCACCGCATTATTTCCATCGTTACAATCAGTATTATTTAATGAAGTAAGTGCTGGTGCAAAGCAATATAAAGTACCAGTAGAAGAACTTGATCCATAAGAATCGTTATCTGCATCAGTATAATATAATAGTCGTCCTGTTACTGAAGGATCCAAATCATCAATAAATCCATCACAATCATCATCAATAGTATTACAAACTTCGGTAGCTCCTGGATTTACAGCAAAGGCTCCATCATTACAATCAGTATTGTTTAAAGAAGTTAAAGGCGGTGCAACGCAATATAAGGTTCCTGCATCTAAATTTGATCCGTAAGTATCATTATCTAAATCGGCATAATATAAAATTGCAGTAGTTGTAAACCCAACAGTAAATGTTGCTTGTGCTGTGCAGCCATTTGCATCTGTTACTGTAACAGTATAATTACCTGGTAAAAGACTACTAATACTTGAAGAAACTGATCCGTTATTCCAATTATAAGTATATGTTGGAGTTCCGCCTGTAACACTTACCGCAAGAGCTCCTGTAGTAGTGTTTGAACAACTTGCAGGAGTATTTGTTAACTGTGAAATTGCTATCACATTTGGTTGTGTAACAGTTGAACTAAATGATGCAGTACATCCATTACAAGAAGTTACAGTAACTGAGTACGCATTGGCAACAAGTCCGCTGATTGATTTTGTTGTTGCTGAATTGCTCCATTGATAAGTAAAGCCTGTAGTTAAACTAAGTAGTCCATTTCCATTTACAGTTGGATTATTACCAGCGATGAATCCTGTCATTAAAACAGAAGTAAATGTTCGTGCAGTAACGAAGGTACCAGTGCCAGGATTAAATGTTCCCGATGCTGTTATTGCTAAGTTTTCTGTTGCAGCATTTGCTACTACTAAACTTGTTGATTGTATTTTTCCACCAGGATATAAATCATTTACTGGAAGTTGGTATCCAGCAGTTCCAGCTGAGACAACAGCACTTCCTAATGTAGTACCTACTAACCAAGCATCAACCGGAACAGTTGAACTTGTAACTGTAGTAAGATTTTGAGCGAATACTGCAACACCGTCAGCACTAGCTCCACCATTGCCAACAATACCGGTTGCATTTAAATTTCCAAAAACATCGCCAGCGGTTGTTCCTGTATTAATAACACGTAATCTATTTGTAGCTGGAGCCATTAAACTTCCACCTACATAATATAATTTTCCTGCAACTGCCGTTCCTGTAGTGATATTAAATCCATATGTAGTTGCACCTCCTGCAATCCATCCATTAGTAGTACCTGTACCATTATTTGCAAACACTACCGAGTAAGGTGTTGTTGCAAAATTGATGTCTCTTGTTGCTAATAATTCTACAAATTCATTTGCATTATCTGCTCCAAGAGGATTTGGTAGGAATCTTGAAATAACTAAGCCAGGACCATTTGTACAAGCATTTGTTGCAGTAGTAGAAATGGCTCCATTTGAACCACCATTACAGGTTACATTTGTTGTTGTTAAAGTAACAACTGGAGGTGCCGAAGCAACAAGTGTTTTACTTGTTGATTTGGTACATCCATTTGCATTGGTTACCGTTACTGTATAAGTACCGCCAGTGTTAACTGAAATAGTTTGACTTACCGCACCTGTTGACCATAAATAAGAACTAAAACCAGCACCAGCATCTAATATTGTATTAGTTCCAGTACAAACATTTGATGAACCAGAAATTGTAACTGTAGGCAACGGGTTAACCGTTACTACAACAGTTGCAGAATTTGTACATCCAGCAACGCCTGTAATTGTAACAGTATAAGTTCCTGCCGTAGTAACATTTATACTTTGACTTGCGGCACTTGTTGACCATAGGTAATTTGTATATCCACCATAAGCAATTCCTAATCCAGCATCCAATGTTGTTGAACCACCTGTACAAAAACTTGTTGCACCACTAATAGCAACCGGAGGTAAAGGAGCAACTAAATTATTGTTGTCGTCACAATCAGTACCATTTAAAACATATCCGAAAGGAAGTGAACAAGCAGAAGTAGTTACATTAATGTTACCATAAGTATCATTATCAAAATCTTGATAATAGGTTAAAAATGTTAAACCTTCATCAGCTGTACCATTACAGTTATCATCTAAACTATTACATATTTCTGTGGCAAGAGGATTAAAAGCTGCACCACCTATTGGGTTATCATTACAATCCAAATTATTAGTAACATATCCTAATGGAGTAATACCCGTTGTATTTGTAACAAAACTTGCGGGATTTCCATAACTATCACCATCTAAATCGGCAAAGAAGGTAAATACTGAACAGCCTTCGTCGATATTTCCATTACAATTATCATCAAATCCATTGCACAATTCTGTTGCACCTGGATTTATGGCAGCAACTAAATCATTACAATCAGTACTATTACTTGCATATCCTGTAGGGACTGTACAAGCAAGAATGGTTGATGTAAGTTTTCCATAAGTATCTCCATCAGCATCTTGGTAGAAAGTTAATTTAACACCTTCATCAATAAACCCATCACAATTATCATCTACATTATTACAGATTTCTGTTGCACCTGGATGAATATTTTCACTGCCAGGACTTGCGTCATCACAATCAGTATTATCTATTACGTAACCATTGGCATTAGCATTTGTTGCTAAGCAAAAAACAGACGGGCTACTTGGATCACCATAACCATCTAAATCTAAATCAGCATAGAAATTTGTTCCTGTTGTAATTGTAATATTTTGTCCATTATTAGAACCAGTAATTGCAGGACTAGAACTAATTACACGAATACGATAAAGAGTACCTGCTGGTCTTCCTGTAGGAATTAATCCAGCAATTGTTGTAGAAGAAGCAGATGATGGAATTGTTCCGATATTAAGAGGAGCAGCAAAACTTCCACTTGCATCTGATAGTTGTGCGGTGAAAATATTTCCAGAATTGTAAGCGTAAATTGATGGATTAAAAGTAACAGTAACTGGAGTATTATAATTTCCATCGACACAATATGTTAATGGAGTAATAGTATTTGTACTTATTGTATTTAAAATCGGACAAACAAATGATGCATCAGTAGAACTTATCACCAATGGTGTTGTTCCACCGGCAGGATTTACAGTGTTTACTGAACCTGTTGGCCAAACTCCAGTAGCAGAAGTTGCAGAACAACCTTCAACAGCAGCAGTAGCAATATTTCTTTGTTCGATACAACGAATACCATTTGCTAATGCAACAGGAATGTAGGCCCCCCATGAACCGTTCACTCCATCAACTGGTAAGGTTGCAGGTGCAGCATACCATGTAGTATAATTTTCTGAAATACCATCGTTTTCTAACCATGTTCCATAAATCGGACGACCAGTAGCTCCAACGTTATCATAAAGGAAAACCATATTTTCTGGTGTTCCACTTGATGTACCTTTTATTGCCTGACCACCATTAGTACCAGTAGCAGGATTTATCATCATAAAAGTATTCGTTGTACGAACAGATTGAACCAAGACGGTATCCCCTGCTCCGTTATTTAGCTGCACATAAAAATAATTCGCTTTACCTGCATTGAAAGTTGCATTTCCAGTAGGTGCCATTGCAAACCAACCAGTATAACTTCCTGTAGCATTAGTAACGAGTTCTGCATATCTTCCTGTTGCAACAAACTCATCACCACCCATTAATGTAGCATTAACACCACCCATGCTTTTTGTAGATGATTGACCTACGATGTAACCGTTTGCAGTTGGAGTATTGTTGATTGCAAAAAAGTTACCAGCTGTTGTTCCAGTAGTAGTAGTTAATTCAGATGCACCAGTGAAATAACGGTATGTTGCATTTGGTAAAAGGTTATTTAAAGTTAAACGACAAGCATATTGTAAACGATGTGGCGCTGTAGTTCCGTTCACTGCATATTGTGGAAGAATAACTTCAGCAACCGTTGGAACTGGAGAAATAAGTAATGCTCCTCCTGCTTTTGTTGGATCCAAGCCGGTTAATGTGCCTTGAGATAACTGAATAGTACTTGCTAAAGTATTTGAAATAATATTAATTGTGTTTCCCATTGTTGCACCCGAAGCTACATCAATAGTAACAAAAAAGAATCCTGTTGATCCAGCTAAAATGTTTTGCGAAAATCCGCTAAAGGTTATTGTTCCACCAGAAGCAACTACTGCTTGAAAGGTTCCAATTTGTGTAGCGCCTGTTAAAGTATTACTTGTGTTATACCATAATTTAAAACTATTAGCATCTAAATCAGCAGTTGAATAAGTTCCAGCTGTTGTTATGGTTACTTGAGTTAAATCAGTATGATTAATTGTATTTGCTAATGTGAAACGATAAAGAATAGCATTGGCAGATGGAAAATTTACAATTCCATTTAATAAACTGGTAACAGCCATTGTTACTATAGGAGTAACTGCACCAAAGGATTGCACATTCCCTGCTGATACAGGAACTCCAGTTGGTGTACCAACACTAAAACTAATATTTCCTGCTGGCAAAGCACCAATTAATATATTACGAGCTCCAGCGTTATAAGCAACATCGGCAGTAACTAAAATATATCTTATTCCTAAAGGAAAAGATTGTGTTAAACCAGTAAGTGAAATATTGCCACCAGAAGCTACTATTGCTTGTGATGCTCCTAATTGAGTTGCTCCAACTAAATTGTTTGTTGAATTTATCCAAACCTTAAATCCATTTGCTTGTAGATCCCCAATTAAATAAGAACCTCCTGTTGTAAAGGAGATAGAATTTAAAGTTGCTGAAGCAATACCTACTGTTACCTGAACACTTTTTAAAATATTATTAGTTGTGTTTTGATTAATGGTACCAGCAACAGGACTAAAATCAGCTAAAGCAATTGATGGTGTTACTGCAACAATTGTTTGATCATTGGTTGGTGATATTCCACCTGCAACTGGATTAGCTCCAGAAAGTACAGGAGTTCCAGTAAACGTTAAATTTGAAAATGCAGTTGATCCTAATGATATTGTATTATTTGTTGTTGCTGTTGCAGATATTGATGCTGTAACTAAAATATATCCTGTAGTTCCACTTGTAACAGAAGCTGTTAAACCACTCACACTAACAGCTCCTCCACTTACAACTCCTGATTGCGTTGAGCCTAATTGAGTTGCACCTGAAATACTTGTAGCACTACTACTCAACCAAAATTTAATATTAGTAAGATCTGTTGCAGCTGTATAAGTACCTGAAGTATTTACTGTAACGGATGTTAAAACTGCATTAGCTGTTGTTACTGCTAATGAAATTCCACCAATTATATTATCGGCTGAACCTTGATTAATATTTGAAGCTGCAGGATGTGCATTTGAAATTGTAATATTAGGATTTGATGCTGCTGGAGTAAAATAAATTTGATCAAATTCGTTAGCAATAATTGCATTTGCTCCTGTGGAATGTAATGCAGCAACTCCTAAATATCCATTTGATGCAGGAACAACTGTATTATGAGTTGCAGTACCTTGGTTAACTGTTGTATTTGCAACACTAGGAACATCCGTTGCAATAGCTCCTGAACCATTAGCTGTAGGTAAAGTACTTGTAAATAATGTCCAAACACCAGAAGCTGATCTTGTTACTCGAACCAATAAACCAATATCTGTAATCCCATTTGTCATTGAGCCAGTAGAAGTAATAACCGTTGAGCTTAATACCCCATTAACTACGTATTCCAAACGGACCTCATCACCACCAGCATCATCACCAATTGCAATTCTATATCCAGTTGGCGCCACACCATTAAGCGTTGCTACATTTGAATACAACCAAAAATACGCTTGATTAGCTCCAGTAAATGCTTGTGCTCTTCTGCCTATAAAAAAACCCCATTCCTGACTAGTGCTCCAAGTAGCTACCTGACTACTTAAATAATCGGTTTGTGAAACTGCTGGCCCGTTAAGTCTTAATGTATTTGATCCAATTGCACCTGCCGCAGCATCACTACTTGGAACAATTGTCCATAAGGTTGTATTGCCTCCCCAAACAGGGCTTGCAGTAAAATTCCCATCAGCGAACGAATCAAATATTGTTTGCCCTGAACTATTTAATGACATAAAAAATAATGGCAGAAATGTCATTAAAATTAAAAGCGAACGTGTAAATGTCCGCTTCGGATGGTTGTTTAATGATAATAAGTTGGTAGTTGTATTCATGGTTTTTGTTCTTTTCAATTTGGGATTTTACTGAATTGCAAGTTTATAATTCATTAGTTAATTTAACATTACCAACGAATTATAAATTAAAGTATTTAGAATGCTATTAACTGAGCAATTTACACTATCTTTTTAAACCCTACAATACAGAAAGTATTAAATTTTTCTTTAGAATTTTTAAGTTAATGGGGTATAAATCAACAAATTATAGCATTAGAATACTATTAATGCCTATTTTTTAATAATTCTTGTATGATACGATTCGCCAATTTTATTCGATAATTCCATAAAATAGGTTCCAGATGCTAATTCGGATGTAGGGAATTGAAAATGATTAGCTCCTTCGTTTAATACTTTTGATTCTTGGAAAACCACTTTCCCTAAGCAATCATAAATCCTAAGTTCAATAGGATTTGATCCATTTGATAAACATTCCAATTGGAGGCTTTCAGAAAAAGGATTTGGATAGGTTAAAATTGAAAAAGTATTAGTAGCCTTTAATCTAACAGCTATCACTTTTTTCTTGGTTTGTTTTCCATCTAAATCAACTTGAGTTAATGAGTAATAATTAATATCATTAATTGGATTTAAATCATCAAGTGAATAATCGTGTATAGAAGTTGTTGTTCCAAATCCTTTAACCTTCCCAAGAAAGGTAAAATCATTTCCATTAGTGCTTTTATCAATGATAAAATAATCATTGTTTTTTTCAGAGGAGGTTGACCACATAAGGTGAATCTTATCGTGATCTGGAAACCCATTAAAATTTAATAAAGTAACGGGCAATGGGTTGGTTCCAGGCCAGTTTACTGAAACGAAATCATTTTCATTATAGGCTCTGCCTCTCGCAACATTGTAGCTATTTCCGTTAAAATTATCATCATTAAATCGATAAGCGTAAACGCGATAATAATAAGTATTACCATTCATAACAGTATTATCTGTAAATGTAGTAGTGCCCGATCCTGCAATATTTGCTACTACGGTTGCACCTCCAATTGTTGCACCTAAAAGGTAAGAAGTACCATCGCTAGGAGGCGCTAAAAAACTGTTAGAAGTATTACGTAAAATTATATAACCAGTAATATTATCAGCAGGATAAGTATCTGTTGCAGGTAACCATGAAAATGTTACAGAACCTGGTGCACCACTAACAATAGAACTAAATACTGATGTTTGAGGAGTAAAATAAGGTTGTCTTAACGACTTCCAAAAGGTTTCATTTGTAGATCCTGCACACGCATTTGGGAGTCCGAAAGTTATAGAAACACTACTTTTTGCAGTTTTAGTAGTGCTTGAAGGGCCATCAAAATCTTCAATATTGGCTCCAGGGCAAACATAAATTGCATCGCCATCTACCGTTCCTCCTTCGTAATTTAATTTAGGAGTTGGCATTAATGTCCATTGTGCTCCTTGAGGAGTTTTATGCCCTACTCCATGAATATGACCAAAAGTTGGAGTAAGTATTTCAACAATATCACCAGGCCCCGCTAAATTCATAGTATTTGAAACATCTCCACCATTAAAATATGCGGCATCAAACAAATCCAATTGCAAATATCCATCTGTAGGATCTATATCTAAAGTATGAAAATTAGGACGATGGTAAAGCATAATAACTGTCCCTTTTCTTATATGTTGCCAAAAAGGAATATTATTAAAAATTTGTTCGGATTGCCATCCAGTTTGAGTTGAATTATTATCTCGAATTTTATAATTACGCATATCCAAATTATCTCCAGTAACGATGAGCTCTGTCCATTCATTTATTGGAAGATTGGCGTTTAAATATCCGTTAATCAATACTTTAGTTTGATAATCGGGAGTACAATTTACAGTTTGACCTGTGCTCCATTCACTACCATAACGAACCCAAATTTTATAATAATACGGTGTTCCTGGAGTTAAATTTGAAACGATAACGTTTGTACTCGCACCTTTATAAACTACGAAACCAGTACCAAATACAGTTCCTGAACCCATAATTGAATTCGCAGTGTAAGCAGAACCATTTCCTGATGGAGTTCCAACAACTGCTGAATTGGCGTTAGCAACTACCAAAACTTCCGTAAAACATGAAATGGTAGGCAATGTCCAACTTACCGTGGCTGAATCAGTTATACAAACAGAGGAAGGTGCGATAATATCGGTTGGAGATAATTTAACAGTAAGATCAATTAAATTATCTGTTGCCGTTGCAAAGCCAGCAACATTTGAAATTACACGAATACGATATGCAGTACCATAGATCGTACCTGGAGGAATCGTGGCTGCAATAATTTGAGTTCCAGTCCCATTTGATACTACCGAACCAATATTTACCGGGGTTGTAAAAAAACCTAAATTATCCGAAAGTTGAGCTGTAAATGTAGTCCCAGCATAAAGTGTTCTATCCTCATATTTAAATGGAACTGAAACAGCTGCTCCTATCGTTGGAGTAACACAAAAAGGAGAACCATTTATTAAATCAGTTCCTGTATTTTTTCCAGCTAATGCCGAACTTGTAATACTAATTGCACTTATTCTTATCTTACTTAAAGAGGCTACTCCACTAACATAATAATATTTCCACCGAACTTGAACGTTTGGTCTGTTATCTACTGCTCCACCTGTTGCTGTACTGATGTTCACTGTAAATGGAGTTGTTGCAGTTATACCACCTGTACCTACAAATTCTGAGATTGGTGAAATATCTGTCCATGCTGAAACAGTTGAAAGACGATACTGAAGAATTACATTATAAAGTGATCCTATACTTACTCCTCTTCCACTCCAATTTACGATTATTGCTGTCCTTCCTACCGTATTTAGGCCTACTACAAAAGCTCCCAGATTATGATCATTATTGGTAATATCGTTTACAAAGTCGAATCCATTTACTCCTTGACCATCAATTCTTGCAAAATTTGCAGGGACGTTGTTATAAGCTCCAACATAATCACCTGTTGTAGCAGCAAGCTTAGGTGGATGCAATGTTGAAGTTCGATGCCAAATTGCACTTGCAGGATATGTCCCAGCGACACTTGCAGCTGGCCAATTATTAAAAGTATAAACTCCAGCGAAATTTAGATTCCAAGGAGTTGGGTTTGTTTGGGCAATAGAAGTATTCACTCCAACTATGAGCAGGAAAGAAATAAACTTGAAAATATACTTCATAATTGGTTTTACCATCGGGCGGCAAATTTAAGAGATAAAATTGTGTCTAATGTTATTTTAGTCTTAATCATTTATTATTCGTCAAATAGTTAATTTACTGATTATTAAACATAGTGGAACTTTAAGACAACCTGAATTAATTACTTAATTAGCCATTTTACAGAGATGCAAGGTACTGTAACAGGCTCAAAGACGCAAATTTATTATGCCAAACAGGCTAAACGCTAAGCGAAAACGAATTAATAACAACCTTCTTTCACTATTCTTCGTTTATAAGTACTTGAAGATTTTAACTGTCCTTTAAACAAATTTAGTATTTTCGAACCTTAAATCTCTTCGATTTTAAACTGAATACCATGAATACTCCAGAAACGGAACACAAAGACCAAGACTCTAAAAAAGTAATTGTAATAATTGTAATCTCTATTTTGCTAGGGGTAAATGGTCTTTTGTTGTGGCAATTTTTCGATAAAAAAACACATTTAGAGCAAGTAAGCCGTGATTTAGACACTACAATGGCTGAAAAAGAGTCATTATCAGCCGAACTTCAACGCGTAAAAACTGAATACGAGAAATTAAATCAAGAAAACGCTAGTTTGCAAAATCAACTTTCGTCTAAAGATGAAGAAATTCGTCAAAAAATCGCTCAAATTCAAAAGCTTATTAATTCAGGAGATGCAGTTCAGTTGAAAAAAGCGCGTGAAGAAATGGCTTCACTAAAAAATCTAAATGTTAGTTATATAGGTCAAGTTGATTCGTTAAAAATTGTAAACAAGCAATTGAACGATCAAAATTTAACACTTACCGAAAATCTAAATACAGAAGCAACTAAAACGAAAGTTTTAGTTGAACAAAATTCAGTTTTATCAAACAAGGTTGCAATTGCTTCTGTTTTAAAATCTGTAAACATTAAAGCATTAGGTGTTCGATATAAAAACAGTGGAAAAGAACTTGAAACAACAAGTGCAAAAAAAGCAGGACGTATAAAAACATGCTTTACAATTATCGAAAACTTAGTGGTTGAAAAAGGGCCTAAAGATATTTTTGTTCGTGTGTTAAGTCCAGATGGTGCTGTTATGTCAACCTCAAGTGAAACGTTTATGTTTAACAATCAAGCAACACTTTACACTACCAAAGAATCTATCATGTACGAAAATCGTAACACTGATCTTTGTGTGTATTGGGAAAAAGGAAGCTCCTACAATCCAGGAAAATATACTATCGAACTTTATTGCGAAGGAAATCAAATCGGGATTACAAGCCTGGAGTTGAAATAAATTCAGAATTCAGAATGTAGAATGCAGAATTCAGAATTCAGAATGTAGAATTCAGAATTAGGAGTGCAGAATGAGGAATGAGGAGAGCAGAATGCATAATGAATTTTTTATTTATAAATAATTCTAGTTTCCAATGCTTAAAGGATTATGATTAAAGATTGAATTTGCAGTTTTGGAGATTCTTTACAAATGGATATTAATTTCGAAATGAGAAAGAAGAAATTCTACATTCTGAATTCTGAATTAAAAATAAGCTCTTACTTGTGCGCCACCTGTATGGATTACATTAAATCCAGAAGGTTTTCTTCCATCATAAGTAATATTCAATTGCAAACTTTTTCCAAGATTACGTTGTATTGAAAAGCCCCATGTTAAGTTAGTTCCTTCTTTTAATCCTTCTAACATCTCATAAGCAATAGATGAATTTGAACTTGAGTTATATTGTATAATTACTAAATTGAATTTTGCATTAATAATTCCACGCTTAATAGAACTATATCGCCACTCAAATCCTCCATCTTGAACAGTTGCTTTTTCTCCTAGCCCTTCTACAATTTTATTTTCTTTGATTTCATTTCTATAGCTGAAAGTAATTCTATATGCAGCTCCTGGTTGTAAATTAATTTTTTGATTTATGTTATACCGATTTATTTCAAAATCTCTTGCCTTAAAGGCTTCTGATCTGCTTTCTTTAATCCCAGTTTCGATCATCGTTTGAGATCCAAACCACTGAGTGAAGTTCCAACGAATCACTCCTATATAACTGCGATTACTTCTTGCTTCAATTCCATTACTTAATAACTGACGCGATTGTTGATCTTGATAGGTTAAATCAGCTCCGAAAACGGGACTGCTTCTATTATAAAATAAAGTATGTCGGCTACTCGATTGTGTTGTTAATAATAACGTATCAGGGATACTCCTCGGGAAAGGATTCCATCCATCAACACCTTTCACATTACTTATTCGATTATCAAATCTAACGGAAGTTAAAAGCGAAAATCTTGAAAATAAATTCTTATTACCATTTTGAAACAATGCTGCTGGTGAAAGATTTAATACAGCATTAAATTGATTAAAAAACACTTTCACATAATCATCGGTAGGAGTAAAAATGCGAATATAATTCGCTTGATCTTGAAAGGGAGAAATTTCAAATTCATTTAATTGAGGAATTCCATCACTGTTATAATCATTCCATGAATAGGTACCAGTTCCGGAAGCTACTGCAATATACGAATACAATTTTTTGGGTTCACGACCAGTTCCTCCTTCATAAAAAGTATTGAATTGTAATGCACCTTTCCATGTGGTGATATTATAGTCTATTCTACCACCAATACTTTCTTCTTTCTTCGCAATTGTAATGGTAGAATCTGAAATGTTCAAATTTCTATAATTCAATTGTCCTGAAATTTTTTGCTTTTCTTTAACAAGTGCTGCAGAAACTGAAAGCATATCAGCAACACTTGCTTCTTTAAATTTATTCAATTTTATTCCGTCATCGTATCTTCTGCTTGCAGAAATTTTCATTGGTACTTTTGATGTATCTGGTCGTTGAAGATAAAGTTCAGCGATACGAAAACTAAATGCACCAGCTGTTATGCTATCCGAATTTGGCAAAGTAGTTTCATTTTTTTCTTGTTCAAATCGAAACCCAGGAATCCAATTGCCAAAGCGTTTATTTACTTCTTCTCGATGACGTAAATACGAACTTTTAATAACAGTTCCTGAAGTAGTTAAAAAACTAGCATCACCCTTTGCAAGAAATCCATTGTTATTCCATTGTCCACCTAATGAATTCATAATTCCTCGATATTGCGTATCGCGCAAATAGGATCTTAAACTATAATGTACATCTCCTTTTAATCGATGGCTCAATGCTATTTGCAATGAAGATATTAATTCATTACCAGGTAAAGTAAGCGATGAGGTATTCCAATCTCTAATAAATTCAATTGGACGATAATTCTCAACAGGCTTAAAATTGGAATTGGTAACTTCTGTATGCAGACTACTTAATAACATCCAACCATTTATTGAATCCTTTTTTAGTGGTTGGTTTTTTTCAATTGTTAGTCGCGCTGCAGCACCTTGATCATTTTTTTTATCAAGTTTTGAAAATCGATTTATATCATCTTTAGTTCCTGCAACCTCAACTATAATTTTGGAATTATTAGAAAATTGATATGCTCCATTCAGCGTTACCATCTGACGTTGCTTAGGACTTATCAATTGAATTTTGGGTTCATACAATCCTTGAGGAATTGAATTTACTGGTGCTATCCAACGATAAACTTTTCCATTCGCAAGTCCATTATCTAAAACATAATTCCCATTCCCTTGACCAACATTGGTAAAGCCGATTCTGAACTTAGCACTATCAGGATTTATAGAATAAACGAAAATGGAATTGTACGTGACACCATTTACAATGGTATCTAATCGAGCATACAGAATTTCATTAATATTAAACGCAACGCTATCGATATTGGGAGCAAATGCTTGAGAAAGATTATCACCTGCATTCGATAAAATTAATTTATCTGCATTTGAAAGGTCCTGTTGTAAGGGTTGGTTTTTGCTATCTTGTTCTGAATAAACATTAATTCCTGTAGTCCATTTTTTATTTTTCCATCCGGTGGAAGCGGTTAAAACAGTTCGTGCATATGATTTGTCGGAGTATTGAAATTCAACAACAATTCGAGTATCTTTTGTAATAATTCTTTTTGTTGTAAATGTTACTTCCGAAGTATTGTAATCAATAATATAATCTCTATCCTGGCCTCTATCTAAAATTAATCCATCCATATAAATTTTTTCAGATCCAGATAAAATGACGATAAAATTTTCATTTTCTGCACCTCGTAATCTATACGGACCTTGATTTGATTCTACTCCATTAAAAGTATTTCGAGCAAATTTTCCTTTTGAAATTGCTGCACCGATTGAAACATTTAACAATCCTGCCTCTGGGTTCAACGGTTTTATTAATCCTGAGTAAGTATATAAGCCACCTTGTCCTTTTTTAAAATAGCGCATAAAATAGCCGTCAGGATTTTTAATTTCAAAATCACCTGCTATTAATTTGTGATGAGCGCTATTTAATTGAATAAATACTTTGTCGAACTCTTGAAGTTGCTGTGTATTTCCTTCGGCTTGAATAGGAACATTATCATCAGTAATTGCAGCAAGTATTTCAACATCATTTGATAGCTTCCCTGCCAATTGTAAATTTAAACTTGAATTAACTACCGCATCTTGATTGTTTCCAATTGTAATCCCTCTTGAAATACTGCCTGAACGAGATAACCCTTGATTACCGAAAATACTTTGTTGGGTATTGCCAGGCTGTTCTACTAAAAATGGATCTTTTTGATTGATAGCATTTCTTTCCATCAACTTTCTATCACGAAGTTGTTTAGGAGCACTAAATAACAGTGGAAATACTCGATATATAACAGTTACACTATCATTAAAATTTCTGTCTTTCTTCCTCCAAATCAAAGAAGCATTTGCTTCATTGATAGAACACCAACTACTATCCAAAGTTTGATCTTGATATCTAATTTGAACTGAACCCGGAATTAAACTTAGTGTATCGAGCACAAGAGTATCCTTACTAAGAGAGATTACTCTCATACGAAGATTGCTTGTGATTTGTGCCGAAACATTAGTGACAGCCAACAGCAAAAAAAACAGAAGTAAGATTTTATATTTTTTCAAGCGCTATGCAGAAGGTTCGAAATTAGGAATTGCAAGCGCGCAAACCTCCTACTAAACGTAATCCTTTTAACTAAATTGCTGAACATAGATTGTTGATTACTATTATAAGAATTAGTGGTTAATTTGGACTTAGATTTTAGCCTCGAGATGTATATCTTCGCGGATAAAGAATGATAAAGTGAAAAAAATTATTACTTATAACGTAAATGGCATTCGTGCTGCGATGACAAAAGGATGGTTAGATTGGTTACGATCAGTTAACCCAGATATTGTTTTATTACAAGAAATAAAAGCCGAGCCAGGGCAATTAGATACCTCTTTATTTGAAAATGACGGGTATAGACATTACTGGCATCCCGCTGAAAAAAAAGGATATAGTGGTGTAGCGCTCTTCAGCAAAAACGAACCTGATAACGTAGAAATTGGATCGGGTAATGCTGATATTGATCGTGAAGGAAGAATTATTCGTGCAGATTATGGCGATGTTTCTGTTATGAGCGTTTATATTCCTTCAGGTTCTAGCGGTGAAGAACGACAAGCCTTTAAGATGGAATGGTTAAAATGGTTTGATGACTACATTAATCAATTAAAGAAAAAAAGGAAACAATTAATTATTGGTGGTGATGTAAATATTTGCCATAAACCAATCGATATTCACAATCCGGTGAGTAATGCAAAATCATCGGGATTTTTACCTGAAGAAAGAGCTTGGGTAGATCAGTTTTTAAAAAATGGATTTATTGATAGCTTTCGTCATTTTAATCAGGAACCTCACAATTATACTTGGTGGACTTATCGCCAAAATGCTCGCGAAAGAAATTTAGGATGGCGTATCGATTATATTTTAGCGACCCAAAATTTAGAAGGGAAAATGAAACGTTCTATCATTATGCCTGATGCAAAACATTCTGATCATTGTCCGATGATGTTGGAAATTGATTTTTAAAAAAGTTGAAACTATAATTAAAAAAGCAAGGGAACCTTTATGAGGTTCCCTTGCTTTTTTAATTTGTTTT
>JANPGA010000161.1:0-1845 GCA_031423735.1 Bacteroidota bacterium
GTGAATAAAAAAAATTTTTCGGTACTAACCCGTTTGTCGTAGTTGTTTGGACCGGATGATGCGTTTGCTAATGATAGCGGCATTGGCCGTCAGTATACCAAAAAATATCCATGCAATTTCTGATGATAAAAAAACAACTCCTAATCTACAAACTCAAGCTTGCCATCTCTTAGGGTATAAAAAGCACCAACTATCTTAATGGCACCACTGCTTTCCATATTTCGGAGAATTTCGCTTTTTTCTCGTATTTGATTAATAGTATTTCTGATATTATTTTGCGCCACAAACTTTACAAAGGGCTCATTCTTAGAAGATTTTTCACCTTCAAAATTTTGGCTCATAGTTACAGCAGGTTTTATGTTTGCCAACATTGAAGTTATATTTCCTAAATGAACATCATCGATTGCTCCTTTAACAGCGCCACAATGTTGATGACCCATAACCAAAATGAGTTTTGCACCTGCTACCTTGCAAGCAAATTCCATACTTCCTAAAATGTCGGTATTTACAAAGTTTCCAGCAACTCTTCCAACAAAAACGTCACCAATTCCTTGGTCAAATATGTCTTCTACAGTAACCCTGCTATCTAAGCAGCTTAATACCATTGCTTTCGGATATTGACCACTTGCTGTAGCTTTTCTAATTTCCTCAGTGTGTTCTCTTTTAGTTACATTTCCACTATTGTAGCGAATATTTCCGTCTTTGAAATCTTGTAGTGCTTTTTCTGGTGTTAACGAGTCTTGCTCCACCTTAGTCATTACATGACTACTTTTCTTTACTAACTTAGTAGTTAATCTTTCTTTTTGCAAAGATTCTTCTTTAGTAATAGGAGTCCAAGCGATAAACAATTGGATTCCGATTATTAGTGCTGTAGTTTTTAATATGTTTTTTGTCATTTTTTAATTTATTTGGTGCTGCAAAACTAATAATTGTAATTCATTAATAAATATTTATCTTTGTAATGAAATACATAAGTAATATTTATGAATTATACCTTAAACCAACTTCAAATATTTTTGAAAGTTGTAAAAACAAAGAGTGTAACTAAAGCTTCTGAAGAGTTGCACTTAACCCAGCCTGCTGTTTCCATTCAACTTAAGAATTTTCAAGATCAATTTGAAATTCCTTTAACAGAAGTTGTAGGCAGAAAAATCTATATAACAGATTTTGGACAGGAAATAGCTGTTGCTGCTGAAAATATTATCAATCAAGTGTATGCCATTAATTATAAAACAATGGCTTATAAAGGACAACTTACTGGAAGATTAAAAATTTCCTCTGTATCAACTGGGAAGTATGTTATGCCTTTCTTTCTTTCAGATTTTATGAAACAAAATTCAGGTGTTGAATTAGTAATGGATGTTACTAATAAAAATAGAGTAGTGGAGAGTTTAGAAAATAATGAAGTTGATTTTGCCCTTGTTTCTATTTTGCCTACAAAACTAAATATACATAAGCTTGACCTACTTCAAAATAAATTATACTTAGTTGGAAGCACTCAAGATAAATTTAATAAGGGAATTAATACAAAAGAAATATTTAAAGAATTGCCATTAATATTTAGAGAAAAGGGTTCAGGTACAAGACAGACTATGGAAAGCTTTATAGATCGAAATAAAATTTCTGTTTTAAAAAAGATGGAGTTAACTACCAATGAAGCAGTCAAACAGGCATTGTTAGCAGGTTTAGGTTATTCAATTATGCCTTTGATAGGAATAAAAAGTGAATTGCAGAATGGTGAGTTAGAAATAATACCAGTTAAAGGATTACCGATTAAAACTGTATGGAGTTTAATTTGGCTAAAAGGAAAAAGCCATTCACCGGTTTGTATCTCTTTTCTTGATT
>JANPGA010000162.1:0-5405 GCA_031423735.1 Bacteroidota bacterium
CAGGTTACGTTAAAGTTACAAATTCAACTGGCAGTGATTCGTTAAATGGATTTACATTTTTATTTCCGACTGCATCAATAAGCGGCCCATCGATAGGTTGCATAAATGACACCACTGTTAAAATAAATTTTGCAGGTAATAATGGCAAGGCACCATTTGTTTTCACTTATTCCATAAATGGAGGACAACCCAATACCATAACAACAAGTAGTGGCAAAACTGCATCATTATCTGTACCAACAAATACATTAGGCATATTCAATTATTCTTTAATTTCAGTTAGTGATAGTTATAACAATAGTCAGTTACAAGTAGGAAATGTAATAGTTAGTATATCCCCTTCCGCTCCTCTAACACCTGGTTATATTTCAGGAAATGCACGAGCATGTTCGGGCGATACTGGAATCGTATATTCGATTGCTTCAGTAAATAATGCAACTTCTTACAACTGGACATTACCAATTGGTGCTACAATTTCATCTGGAACTGGTACTACTTCAATTAAAGTGGATTTTAATTCACTATTTAATGGTGGAATTATTTATGTAAAAGCCATCAATTCATGTGGCTCAAGTCCTTCAAAAACAAAAAATATTGCAAAAAATATTCCTGGGTACCCTGCAGCAATAACAGGCCCAACTTATGGCGTTTGTAGTGGCAGTATGGCAACTTATTCAATTCCAACACTAGCAAACACAACGACATATTTATGGACAGTACCATTGGGAGCAATCGTAAATAGTGGGCAAGGCACTACATCAATAAACGTGTCTTTTCCTAACAATTTTATTTCTGGAACTATTTCGGTTGCAGGCGGAACATATTGTGGATATGGAATTGCAAGAAGCCTTTCAGTTCGATCCATCCCCACTTTGCCGATATCAATTTCAGGACCTCCAGCAGTTTGCGCCAATCAGCAAGGAGTAGCCTATAGTACATCATTAATTTCATCTGCTACAAGTTATACTTGGACTACACCTGTGGGAGTTTCTATAGTTTCAGGACAAGGAACGAATTCAGTTGTTTTAAATTATGGCAGTACTGCTGGAGATTTAAAAGTGAAAGGAGTAAATGCATGTGGGAATGGCAACAACAAAATATTAACAGTTACAATTGTATGTAGAGATGGTGAAACAACTCTATTTGAAAATTTAACTATTACAATTTATCCAAATCCAAGTAATTCATCTTTCACAGTTAAAACTCCATTTACAAATGATGAAAATTACAGCATCATTATCAATGATGTATTAGGAAGAAAAATTGAACAATTTAATAATATTCCTGGAAATAACTCATTTGAGTTTGGCGAAAAATTATTACCTGGAATTTACTTTATCGAAATAAAAAGCGAAAATTATAAAACGATTCTCAAAATAATAAAAAGCAATTAAATTTAAAAGCCCATAAAGAAACAAAACATACGATCTTTATGGGCTTTATTAATTTATTAGCTGCCCCTAAATATATTTAGGCACAATAATTCTATTCAGGCTCTTTCAACCCCAATTTCAAATACACCTCCTTTTCAAATTCACGGCCTTCCATTAATTCTTCAACATCCAACTCATCATCGATTAGTGTATGTTTATGGATCTGACCAAATAATTCATAATTAAATTCTAGTTGAAGAGAAAATTCCTGGTCAGAAACTTCAGCTATTTCTTTTCCAAGTGTTGCTAAAAAATTTAAAGCATTTTCACGAGCAATGGAGAGATCGGCATCTCTAAAGTTCTTTTCATTATACTCATCATCTGAAAGGTGCGTATAAATAACTCGATAAAAGAATTTGTGATTTTCGTACATAACTTTGCAAATATCGATAAATTGAGTTTATCAATTATATTAAATACAAAACTTCCTTTACGACTATCCAATCCATGTTATAAATAATTTTTCTTTAACCCTTGTTACCCTTAAAATCACTGTTAATCCCCTTAAACTATTATAAATTAAACTTATTCTTCAGGCAACCATATTAAATAGTGTTAGTCTACCCTTTACACACAGAAAAAACACTAATTTAAATTGAAAACTATGAAAAAACATTTTATTATACTTTCGCTATTGATTTTACACTACCAACTATCAATCGCTCAATGGACACCCCTAAATTCAACAACAACGAATTACCTAAATGATGTTGATTTTCTAACTTCGAATTACGGGGTTATTGTTGGAAACTCTGGAACAATTTTATTAACACAAGATGGTGGCTCGACATGGAATGATATCAATCATAATTCTATTTTTGATGATATTCATTCTGTAAGTGTAATAAATTTTGATACCATTTTAATTAGTACTCGTCACTCCATTTCTTATACCATAGGCTCAGTTTATAAAACAACTGACGGAGGTCTAAACTGGAATTTTATTCGCTCAGACCAAGGACTTATTCATAAAATGGAATTAAATAATCTCTCTTCATCTAAAATTTTTACATTAGGGAATAGTTTAGTTTCTTCCAATGATTTAGGTGCTAGTTGGGATACCTTAATTACAAATACCTCTACCACAGTTAGTATCGATCAATTAAAATTTGCCAATAAAAATGTTGGCCATGCTTCAGGAATTGTCTCTGGCATTGTTTCTAATTCAGCTTATTTTTACAGAACAGAAAATGCTGGAAAAAATTGGTATGTTGGAGATGTGTTTTCGTTCCCTAACTCAGATGCATTATCAGCAATGTGCTTTATTAATCCAGATACTGCCCTTGTATTTATGCAACGATTTGTTTCTTGGAATCCTTCAAACTTTAACTCTCTTATAAAAATCTTTGATTTCAAGCTTTATTCTGCTTTCCCAGGGGATACTGTTTTTACATTTACAAGCATGATGGTTAAAGATACGATGCCAGCATATTCTAATGATGCCTATTTTATAGATAGCAAGCAAGGATTTTCATTAGGAAATGATGGGATTATATATTCTACTGTAGATGGAGGACTCAATTGGTCATCATGGTACAATGTTAACTTCAACTCACTAGTTCAACTCGATTTCGTTGGTAACATTGGATATGCTGTTGGAGAAAATGGTTCATTGGTGAAATATTTTGGCACCACTGGTATTCCAACTTTTGAAAAAGATAATAATTTATCCATATTTCCAAATCCGACCACTAATTACTTTAACTTGAAAACACTCAACTCCAAAAATCTAACTGGCGCATTGCGAATCTACAACTCGTTAGGTCAATTTGTTTTAGAAGAGAAAATTAATGGATCAATTAACCAAATAGATATAAGCAAACTAAGATCTGGAATTTATGAAATAGAATTTATTTCAAATGAACTTAACTATTCTAAAAAAGAAAAAGTGATAAAGTACTAACCATAAATAATAAAATAGTGATAACAAAAAAAGTAAATAAATAATTCAAAATAGTTACTCTGCTAAAATTTTAAAGATTATCAATCCTTTAATGTGCGGTACAAGCACAATAATCACTGACATAAAAAAATGAAAAGGCTATTACTACTTGTTCTTTCTTTAATTTCATTTGCATCATATTCCCAAATTTTAAATGGCAGTTTTGAAAATGGCTCAGGAGGAGATATATCTTCCTGGCAATGGACTTGTGCAGCTCAATCATTTAATAGCGCTCCCGCAGGAGGAGGGAATTGGTCTATCCAAGTATTTGGTGGTAATTTACAAGGCTGTTTTCCAGGATATGCTTATCAAAAAATTTCATCTATCACCAACGGACAATCATTCATTTTATCGGGATTAGGATATGGTGATTCTTCTCCAGTTGGAATTTTTTTCGGAAGCATTAATAATGGAGTTATTAACCTACAAGCTGGTGCCACAACATTATCAACATCATGGGATCTATTGAGTATTCAATCAAGTTTTAATTTGTTGTCAGGAGATACAGCAGTAGTTGTTTTGTTTGGAGGAGTTGCAACAGGACCAATACAAACTTTTGGTTATTTCGATCTAATCAACCTTCAACAGGTAACAGGAATTTCTGATGTAGAACAAAAACATTTTATAAAAATATTTCCAATGCCTTTTTCTAACAATACAATTTTACATACAGAAAATAATTTCAAAAACGCTACTTTAACGATATACAATTCAGTTGGGCAACAAGTAAAGGAAATGATAAATTTATCAGGGAATAAAATTACATTGCAACGCGAAAAATTACAAAGTGGAATCTATTTTGTTCGACTAACACAAGACAATAAAATAGTTGCAACAGACAAATTAATAATAACAGAAAACTAATTAAAATTCATAACCCAACTTATAATTTATCGAAATCGGAAATATCCTAGAATTTGTAAAAAATTAAAAGCTGAATTTAGGATACTATTTTTCCTAAAAAAGTATCCCTTCAACTGGGATTAGGAAATTTTACATGAAATCTTTAGTAATTAGGATTTAACTTATTACTATCACATAGCACTAAATTACAGTCATTTATATACACTTTCCTAGTTGTTACAAAAGGCATAGAATTTTCGATTTTAGCCTCTTGAATTGATTTAATTAGCATTTGAAGGGCTTAATCCGTAATTTTGCAGCCCCAAATAAATATCATTCAATGATTTCAGGTTCAAATCTATCCTTACGTTACGGTAAAAGAGTTCTCTTCGAAGAGGTAAATATTAAGTTTACCCCAGGCAATTGCTATGGGGTTATTGGTGCAAATGGTGCCGGAAAATCAACTTTCTTAAAGATACTTTCTGGAGAGATTGACCCTTCAAGCGGACAAGTATCAATTACTCCAGGCGAAAGATTAAGTGTTTTAAAGCAAAATCACTTCGAATTTGATCATTTTTCTGTTTTGCATACCGTTTTGATGGGGAACAAAAAGCTTTTGGAGATAATTCAAGAAAAGGATGCCATTTATGCAAAACCTGATTTTGATGAGGCTGATGGAGTTCGTGCAGGAGAATTAGAAAATATCTTTGATGAGATGGATGGCTGGAATGCAGAAAGTAATGCTGCAAGTTTATTAAGCGACCTTGGCGTAAAAGAAGATTACCATGGGAAGTTGATGAGTGAGATTAGTGGTAAAGAAAAAGTTCGTGTACTTTTAGCTCAAGCGCTTTTTGGCAATCCTGATATTCTATTATTAGATGAGCCAACCAACGACTTAGATGTTGAAACCATTTCTTGGTTAGAAAATTTTCTTGCTGATTTCCAAAACACAGTTATCGTTGTTTCCCATGATCGACATTTTCTAGATGCTGTTTGTACGCACGTTGCAGATATTGATTTTAATAAAATTCAACTCTATACAGGAAATTATACTTTCTGGTATGAATCAAGTCAATTGGCACTTCGTCAGCGTTCTGATCAGAATAAAAAAGTAGAAGATAAGCGTAAAGAACTTCAGGATTTCGTTGAACGATTTTCTGCAAATGCTTCTAAATCTCGTCAAGCGA
>JANPGA010000163.1:0-3367 GCA_031423735.1 Bacteroidota bacterium
ACATAACCCTGAAGTACAGACTTTGTCTGACTTCAGGTTTTTTTTTACAATAAAGAAGTTGGAATGAAATACCATTCAAACTAATTTGGTTTATAATACATCTCTTACAACGTTACGAAAAACAATTTTAAAAAGTATGATTTTTTTGATGTTTATCATTCTCAATATCCAATTTCATCGAAATATTTAATAGAATATTTTTTTCTTTATCTGTAAAATCACTTAATTTTCAAATCAATGGTTTTTTAATTTGTAAATAGTGTAATTGAGGTTAATTTGCTTAATGATTTCAGGTATTAGTATTTTTTATATCTTTCAACTCGTCATTAAAAATGAAATCATGAAAAAATTTAAAATAATTGTTATTATCTGTCTTGTAATCAATATGTTAAATTCGTATAGTCAAGGCAGTAAAGGAGTTATTAAATCTAATAAGCCAACCAAAGAGAAAAGAGAAGAAGGTGACGTGGATGCTCAGGAAAGAATGAATTGGGAACGTAAGCGCTTGTCTGATCCCAAAACTGGACGAATTCCATCTTTTATACATGGGAAGGAAATGGCATTTGCGGCAACCTTACCAAATGATGCAAGTTCTTCATTTGGGCGAAATGCTAGTTCACTAAATTGGGATTTTAGAGGTCCAGCTAATGTTGGAGGAAGAACGCGTGCTTTTGCAATTGATGTAACCAATGAAAATATTTTACTTGCAGGTGGTGTTTCAGGAGGAATGTGGCGAAGTATTGATGGTGGTCAAACATGGTCTCGAACATCTTCTGTAAATTCCCATCCTGATGTTATTGCAATTGCTCAAGATAAGCGTGTTGGTAAAACAAATATTTGGTATTATTTATCTGGTGAAGCTTATGGAACTTCCTCAAGTGGTAGTGGAGCTTTTTTTCTAGGAAATGGAATGTATAAATCAACGGATGGTGGTTTAACATGGAACTCTCTTGCATCAACAGTAAGTGGAACTCCTCAAACTTTTGATAATGTTTGGGACGTTGCTTGGAATGTAGTTACTGATTCTTCAAATGCACTACAAGATATAGTTTATGCTGCTACTTATGGTGCAATTTGGAAGTCAGTTAATGGAGGAACATCGTGGAACGTTATTTTGGGAGGTACAACTAATCAAGCATATTTTACTGATGTTGCTGTAAGTGCTACAGGAAAGGTTTTTGCAAGCTTAAGTAATGATGGTGGAGTGAGTGGAATTTATCGTTCACCAAATGGAGTTACCTATACTAATATTTTACCAACAAATTTCCCTGCTACTTTTAACCGCCAAGTTATTGGCATTGATCCTAACAATGAGAATATCGTTTATTTTTTCGGACCAACTCCTGGAGCAGGTAAAATGTCGACTGACTTTTTAGGGGATACGCTTTATAATAGTTTATGGAAATATGAATATGTTAGTGGTACAGGTGCAGGAGTAGGCGGTATCTGGACGGATTTATCTCAAAATATGCCAGGAAACATTAATGTTTTTAATGGATTAAATACACAAGGCGGATATGATGTTGTTGTAAAAGTTAAGCCAGGAAATTCGAACATAGTTTTTATTGGTGGTACAAATATTTATCGTTCAACTTCAGGATTTACTGATTCATTAAATACAACAGTAATTGGTGGTTATGGAATTGGTGCTGCTTTACCTTTCGTAGATGAATATCCAGGTCATCATCCTGATCAACATGGTTTAACTTTTTTGCCATCAAATGCTAATATTATGTTTAGTAATTGTGATGGTGGAATTTCAAAGACTATTGACAATACAGCAAGTTCTGTTGTTTGGAACGAATTGAATAATGGGTACATTACTTCTCAATTTTATACACTAGCAATTGATCATAGTACAACTGATAATATTTTGATGGGAGGTTTACAAGATAATGGAACCTATTACACCAATACTACAAATTCACAAACACCATGGTTTCATTCGTTTGATGGAGATGGATCATATTGTGCTATTAGTGATGGTGGAGTAAATTATTATTTTTCTAAACAACAAGGTAAGGTTGCTAAAACTACAGTAGATCCAAATGGTGTGGTTACTGCTTATCGCAGAATCGATCCAATAGGTGCAAAAGATTATGATTTTATTAATCCATTTTTATTAGATCCAAATGATAATAAAGTTATGTACATGCCAGCTGGAAATAAAATGTGGCGAAACGATGATTTAAGTGGAATTCCATTAACTAATCAATGGGATACTATTAGTACAAATTGGGTTACATTTAATGATACACTTACTGTTGTTGGAGAAACAATTGGTGCAATCGGAATTTCTAAAGTACCAGCACATCGATTATATTATGGTACCAATAAGAAGAAATTATTTAAAGTTGACAATGCTAATAGTGGTAGTCCGGTAGCAGTTCCAATTACTAGTAGCACTTTCCCTAATTTAAGTAATATTAGTTGCATTGCTGTTGATCCTACTAATGCAGATCATGTGTTAGTTGTATTTTCCAATTATAATGTTTATAGCTTATTTTATACTGTTAATGGTGGAACCACATGGATTAAAGTTGCAGGCAACCTTGAGCAGTCATCAAATGGTTCTGGTAATGGGCCTTCTTGTAGATGGGCATCAATTATTCCTGTTAGTGATGGTACTGTATTTCTTGTTGGAACATCAACAGGCTTATACGCTACTGATACATTAATTGCTAATGCAACTGTTTGGGTTCAGCAGGGAACTACAACTATTGGAAATAACGTAGTTGATATGATTGATTATCGTACTACAGATGGATTAGTAGTGGTAGGTACACATGGAAATGGTGTTTTCTCCACTCATATTACAAGTGTAAATAATATTACTGCTATAGACGAAATAAGTAATTCAGACTTTAAAATAGATTTATTTCCAAATCCTGTTTCGACAAAGCTTAACGTGAAATTAAATAATTATTCTGCAAAAAATGATTATAAGATTACCATTATTAATGAATTAGGAATGGTTGTTAAAGATATTTCTAATGCAACTATTAATGAAGGTAATTTGCAAATTGATTTAAGTAATTTTACGAAAGGTATTTATTACATAAATATGAATAGCAAAAATCGAAATTATGCTAAAGAGTTTGTGAAAATGTAAGAAATTATATTTTCAAATGATGATATATACAATGAAGCCGCTCTAATTTAGAGCGGCTTCATTGTAAACTTAAAGCCTTAAGATATTTAGCTATTGTCCATATACTTCAAAGATAGGGTCTACTTTTATTTTGCAATAAGATTTTGATTTGTAAAGGCAGCTATATGGAGAAGCTCTAAACTCCGGGTCGTTTCTACCTTCGGCAAGAATGATATATTTATTTGATAAATCAATTTTGAAATTTTTTCCGGATGC
>JANPGA010000164.1:0-3040 GCA_031423735.1 Bacteroidota bacterium
TTCTTAAAAATGGTTGCAAGTTAGGAATGTTGGTTAAAGGTAATTATTTCAATGTTGCTACATCCCAATATTTAATGTCGGTAATTTTCTATTTTTTAAAATCTTTTTTTACTTATCGCCTCAATAGAAATAAATAAGTATATGAGTAATTTTATACCTCAAAATAATAAATTAGCGATTTTGGTTTTATCATGTGATAAGAATCGAGATTTGTGGCCGCCATTTTTTGCTTTTTTAAGAAAATTTTGGATCGATTGCCCATATAAAATTTATTTAGGTACTAATTTTTTAAAAACTGATGAAGAGAATGTAGAAACAATCAATAGCAATAAGAATAGCAATTGGTCTGATGAACTTGCAATTATTTTGGATCAGATTTCAGAAGAGTGTGTTTTGATAATTCTTGAGGATTATTTTATTTATAAAATAGTTAATACTATAGAAGTTAAGAATGCATTTAGTTGTATGCAGTATAATAAAGCAGCTTTTATAATGCTCGCTTGCTTTCCATACAAATACAAATCGATTTGGAATTTCAAATCACTTCCTGATGATACTAGGTATGGCGAAATAAATAAAACATCTGCATATCTTGTTAACTTACAAGTAGGAATATGGAATAAGAAGATTCTTTCTGAACTTTTAGTAGATGGCGAATCACCATGGCAGTTTGAATTGGAAGCCTCAAAACGTTTTGCTAAGAAAAATTATATATCTCTTTGTGTTCAAGGAGATCGATGGAAAAATTATGTGCACGGCCCAATAACTTATTTATGTGGTGCACTTACAAAAGGGGTCGTTATGAGAGATGCAATTCGGTTATGTAAAAGGGAAAATATTTCTATTAATATTACTGAAAAGAGAGTTGAAACCGCATACGAAGAAATTCGCCGTCGTTTTTATATAGGACTACCACTATCTATAAGAAAAGCAATAGGTTTTATAAAATCAAGGGTTATTGTAAGAAATCGAAATTAAAAAAATGGAAACATTCATTAGTGTTAAGAAACCAAAGATTGTCTTACTTTCATATGCTACACGCAATTACAGGATTTCACAATTGCTACTTGCATTAACTGCAAAATTATTTGGTGTGGATTCCTGTAAACTAAAAACAAGGAAGCAACTTGAACAAACAGAATTTTATAAAAACAATAAAGAGATTCTTGACGAGAAAACTGGTGCCGGATTCTGGTTATGGAAACCCTATTACATTAATGAAACACTTCAGCAATTGGGTGAAAACGAGTTATTGCTTTATGTTGATTCAGGAACTATTATTAAAAGAAGTCTAAAATCAATTTTTCGTTTGATAAGTTTGAACCAACCAGTAGTACTTTTTACAAATGAAGGCCCTCAATCTAAATATACAAAACGAGATATTTTCATTTACCTCGATTGTGATGAATCAAAATATTATAATGCACCAATGGTTCATGCAAATATTCAATTATATTTGAATTGTAAAGCAGCTCGTGAATTTGCCAAAACTGTTTTAACTATCGCCTGTAAAGAACGTTTGATTACAGATGATGACAATATACTTGGAAAACCTAATTTAGTTGATTTTCAGGTTAATAGACACGATCAATCTATTTTATCATTATTAGCATTAAAAGAAGGAATTACTTTTCAGCTTGATCCAACCCAATTTAGGACAAGTAATTATATATTTAACATTTCAAAAGGTCGGCACTTGCCCAATTACCCCATATATCCAACTTGTTTTTTTGTTCATAGGTTTACTAATTTTCGTCTAGTTTTAATTTTAAAATACGTTTTATTCAAATTTTTACGAATCAAAAAATATTAGTAAAAATTAAGTGGATACTTATTTTAGGCAATGAATATTATACTTTTTTTTCTATTAGAAATTATTATATTTGGAATGCAAAAAATGTCTGATAAATTTTTATTACTTTAGTGATTAATTTAAATTGTAAGTAAGGTGAAATTGAGCATCCTAAAACAATCATTGCAGTTATTAATTGCAAATTACTGATTTTAATTTACTAGATAATTTACTAACAAAAACTTTCAATGAATTCAGAAATTAATTGTCTTATATGTGCTGGAAAAAGTGTACCAGTTTATGAATTAGATAAAACAAAAATATTAAAGGGGCTTAGTAGCTTAATGCATACCCCTTTTCCTGCCGAGACTGTTACTACTTCTTACAGTGTTCAGCGATGTACAATTTGTAATTTAGAATTTGCTTACCCTCCTATACCCGGAAATAACGAATTTTATACTTTACTCGCCTCTCAACCTCACTACTATACTCACAATCGACCTGAATATGCGATTGTAAAAAAAATAATTGTAGAAAGTACTAAGAATGTAAAGGTTCTAGATGTTGGATGTGGTGACGGAAGTTTTTTGGAAAAACTGAAAGCAATTAACGGCGTTGAAGCAATTGGATTGGACACAACGCAAAAAAGTATCAATGCTTGCATTGAAAAAGGATTAAATGCTTTTTGTTTGCCTATCGAGGAGTATAAAGAAAAGGACTTTGATTTTATTACTGCTTTTCATTGCTTAGAGCATATTCCAGACCCGATTTCTTTTATGAAGGCGATGGTAGAAAGGTTAAGTCCAAATGGTACATTAATTATTGCCACGCCATATTCACCAATCTCCTATGAGGCGCTTTGGTATCATCCACTAAATAATCCACCACATCATATGCTTCGTTTAAATCAACAATCATATAAACAGCTCGCTAAAGAATTAGAGTTAAAAGTGGAATTAGTAAATTTTTGCAATATAAGTTTTAAAAGTCGTGTTAGAACATCCTTAACACAAATGCTTTATGATGATAACATTCAACTGTCGCTATTTAAATTCTTAGGTCTAATTATTATAAATCCAATAAGTTTTTTAAAGATTATAATAGTTCAAATGAGACGTGATAAAGTAAATGGTAAGGTGGCTGGAGATGATATTCTTGTATTATTCAATAAGTATAATTAAAAGATTATCTTTATTTGAATTTTTTATTTTAAAAATAATTTTTAAAATATTTTGTTGTTTAATTCTG
>JANPGA010000165.1:0-17218 GCA_031423735.1 Bacteroidota bacterium
TGCAATGAACGGTGTTCAAAGTGAGATCACACAGGGTATGCGAAATGTTGAAAAACAGATTACTGAAGAACTTCCAAAAATAGAAAGTCATCCTTTGGCGCAACCAGCAACAAAAACTGTAATTGACGAAACATCGGAAATTGCATCGCAACTTTCTCCTGAAGAAAAAATTGTAAAAGAAATTATCTCCTCAGAAGAGAAAAAATCTGAATAAATATTCTGAGTATGTTTTTATATAATCTTTAACTTATGCATACTCAATTAGAGCTTCCAACTTCAACAGATCCTAGAGTAGTTATTATTGGCGGCGGTTTTGGTGGAATTCAACTCGCAAAAGAACTAAAGAATAAACCTTTTCAAGTTATCCTCATTGACAGAAATAATTTTCATACGTTTCAACCTTTATTATATCAAGTAGCAACTGGTGGATTAGAACCTGATTCCATTGCATTTCCTCTTAGAAAAATTTTTCAAGGAATAAAAAATGTCTTTTTCAGAATGGCAGAAGTTGAAGATATTGATACTTTAAATAAAACCATAAAAACAGACATTGGTAAAATAAACTACGATTATCTTGTTATAGCTACTGGTTCTACTAACAATTTTTGGGGCATGAAGGATATTGAAAGGAATGCAATGCCGCTGAAGTCGCTTAGAGAAGCATTAGATATACGTAGTTTAGTTTTGCAAAATTTAGAGAAAGCACTAAACGATCCTAAACAAAGAGAAGCATGTATGAACTTTGTTGTTGTAGGTGGTGGACCAACTGGAGTAGAAGTTGCAGGAGCATTAGGCGAACTAACGCGTCACGTATTGCCAAATGATTATCCCGAACTAAATAAAGATGAAATTGATATTTATTTAGTGGAAAGTAATAAGATGATTTTAGCCTCGATGGCTCCACAAACATCTGCGAAAGCATTAACATTTTTAACAAAATTAGGAGTGCAAGTAATTTTGAATACAAGATTGCAAACATACGATGGAGAAAAAGTAAAACTCTCGAATGGCACTGAAATTTTAGCTTGTACTGTAATTTGGAGTGCAGGAGTACAAGGACAAACCATAACAGGAATTCCAAGTGCATCAATACAAAAAGGAAACAGGTTTATAGTAAATCGATACAATCAAATTGAAGGTCTTTCGAATGTTTTTGCAATTGGTGATGTTGCGGGAATGGTAGAGGAAAAATATCCTAACGGACATCCAATGGTTGCTCCTGTAGCGATACAACAAGGGAAATTACTTGCTAAAAATCTTGTTCAATTAATAAACAATAATCCACTTAAACAATTTAGCTATAAGGATAAAGGATCTATGGCTACAGTTGGAAGAAACAAAGCTGTAGTAGAAATTGGAGCAATAAGATTTCAAGGAGCATTTGCATGGTTCACATGGTTGGCGGTACATCTAATGAGTTTAGTAGGTTTTCGAAATAGAATTGTAGTTTTATTTAATTGGATGTGGAATTACTTAAGTTACGATCGAGCGATTAGAATTATTGTTAGGCCTTTTATTAGGAAGGAAGATTAGGAAAGTATATCCAATATTTTTTCATTTCTAAACCATATTCTAAAAGCTGATTAACAAAAAATTTTAAGAGTTTCAAATTATCTAATTAATTATCAATTAATTAGATACATTTTTTCTACAATTCGCTTAAAAATACTAAGGAAACGTTTTTTGCATCAAAAGTTTCCATAGTTTTGCGCCATTAAACAAAAAAGTAAATTGACTTCAGAAGAAAGGATATTAGAAGGTTCGATGGAATTATTCAAGCGTTATGGCATTAAAGGCGTAACGATGGATGATATAGCGAAGCACTTAGGGATTTCAAAAAAAACAATTTACATTTCTTATGAAGATAAAGATGCATTAGTTACCGAACTAATAACACTTGAATTAACTTCTCATAAAAAAGCCTTTGACGAAATTGAGGCGCTATCAAAAAATGCTATTGATGAAATAATTGGAATGATGAGACATATGGGAGCCGAATTTTCTGGAATTAATCCTAATATGTTTTACGACATGCAAAAATATCATCCTCAAGCTTGGATTAAATTTAGAGTATTTAAAGAAGATTACATCTATAAGTGTGTTATTAAAAATTTAGAAAAAGGTCAAGAACAAGGATTTTATCGTCTTGATTTAAATCAAAAGATATTAGCGAAGCTTCGATTAGAGCAAATTGAAATGGCGTTTAATCCAGTTGTTTTCCCACCCGATAAATTTAATTTATCACAAGTACAAGTAGAAATTCTCGATCATTACCTTCATGGAATATGTACAATAAAAGGGCATAAACTCATCAATAAATACAAACAAATTCATGAGGAAGATTAATAAATTGTTACCAATAAAATCTTTATGCCATTCAAACGTCACATTTCAGTATTTTATACCTACACTTTAACAATAAAATAAGAGGTCTCATAAGTTCAACATACTATCAATCAAATATAAAATTGACATTTGACAATACAGTTAATTAAGAAATTACCATTTATGAAAAATACATTCACTGCCATTTTCTTTCTGCTTTTTATAACTAGTATAAAAGCTCAAGATGGAGCAACGCAATTTAGTCTTAAGCAAGCTGTAGATTATGCACTTGTAAACCAAACTGCCGTAAAAAATTCAATTCTTGATGAAGAAATCTCTCATCAAAAAGTTAACGAGTTAAAAGGTTTAGGTACTCCACAAATTACTGGAAGCGCGGATCTCAACAACTATTTAAAAATACCAACTGTTTTCTTTGGTGATCAAGCCATTACTATTGGAACAAAATTCACATCAAACGTTGGAATTTCGGCCTCTCAATTATTATTTGATGGGAGTTATTTGGTAGGATTACAAGCATCAAGAGCCTATCAGGAATTAAGTCGTAAGCAAACGAATTTAACAAAAACTGAAACAGTAATTAATGTTACAAAAGCTTATTATGGTGCATTAGTTACGAATGATTATCTTGATCAAATACAGGCAAATATTGATCGCATCAAAAAAACAATGGATGATACAAAAGCACTAAATACAAGTGGATTTGTTGAAAAAATTGATGTAGATAGAATTGAATTAAGTTATAACAACTTATTAGTTGAACGAGATAAAATTAATAGTTTGAAAATTTTTAATTATGCTTTGCTTAGTTTTCAAATGGGCTTACCTCCTACTTCAAAAATTGAATTAACTGATAAGCTTGAAGATTATCCTTTAGCCATTACAACTTTACCAGACTCTGTTGATTTTAATAAGAGACCAGAATTCGCGTTGATAAAAATGCAACAACATTTACAAGAGTTGGATTTAAAAAGATACAAATCAACTTATTTACCTTCTTTAAATGCCTTTGGAAGTTTTAGTGCAAATGCTTCACGCGATAAATTTAACATTTTTGATACTGACAAAAGATGGTATCAAACGTCGTTGATTGGTTTATCATTAAGCGTTCCTATTTGGGATGGACTACAAAAAAACAGTAAAATACAACAATCAAAAATTGCATTGCACAAGGTTGAAAATTCAACGGATCAATTAAAACAAAGTATGCAACTTGGTTATATTGGTGCAAAAAGTAATTACGAATATTATATTGCTTCGTTACAAACCACCAAAAAAAATGTAGAATTAGCTAAAGAAATTTCAAGACAAACAAAAATTAAATACGACAATGGTATTGGTTCTAGTCTTGAAATTATTGCTGCCGAAAGTTCATTAAAAGAATCAAATGCAAATTACTTTAATACACTTTTTGAAACTATACTTTCAAAAATCGAATTAGATAAATCAACTGGAAACATCAACTACTAAAATAATTTTATTACACTTATTAAATATTTATTCTATGAAACAGTTAGTATATATAGCTTTCACAGTTCTTGCTTTTACAGCTTGTTCTTCCAATAATGCTGGAGATAAAAAAGCTGAATTAGAAAAGTTAAAAAAACAAGAATCTGAGCTTCACGAAAAAATTGTAAAGCTTGCAGCAGAAATTGGCGATTCAGCAGCCAAAAGTAATGGTCAAATTATTGATGTTGCCATTACTACTGTTTCTAATCAAAATTTTAGTCATCAAATAGATGTACAAGCAACTGTTGATGGCGACGAAAATGTGAGTGTTAGTCCTGAAACCATGGGAACAATTTCACGTGTTAATGTTAAGGTAGGAGACAAGGTTTCAAAAGGAACCGTTCTGGCTGAAATTGAAAATCAAACTTATCAAAAAGGTTTAGATGAGTTACAAAATTCTCGTGATTTCATCAATACACTTTACCAAAAACAAAAGGCGTTATGGGATCAAAAAATTGGTACAGAAATTCAATATTTAACAGCGAAAAATAATCTTGAATCTATTGATAGAAAAATTTCTACTACTCGTCAGCAGTTGGACATGACAAAAATTAAATCACCAATAAATGGAACAGTAGATGCGATGGATTTTAAACTTGGACAGGCTGTTTCACCAGGATTGCCAGGAGTAAGAGTTGTTAATTTTTCTAAACTTAAAGTAAAAGCTGAAGTTGCAGAAGCATATATCAGCAAAGTAAAAACTGGTGATATCGTAGAAATAAATTTTCCGGATTTAGGTAAAACTATAACAGCAAAGTTAACCTATGCAGGAAAAGTAATAGATCCATTAAACCGAACTTTCAAAGTTGAGGTTGATATGAATACTAAAGAAGTTGACTTACATCCTAACATGGTTGCAGTTTTAAAAATTTCTGATTACAAAGTAAATAATGCTGTGGTTCTTCCACTCAATGTAGTTCAAACTACAGAAGATGGTAGTTATGTTTTTATTGCTGATGGAACAAAAGATAAAGCTACAGCAAGTAAAAGAATTGTTGTTATTGGAAGAAATTATAACGGTCTAATAGAAATTAAAGAAGGTATTAAAGCAGGCGAACCTGTAGTAACTACTGGATTTCAAAATCTTGTTGATGGTCAGCCAATAAAATTTTAATTGCGGAATTCGCTAATATTTAAACCTAAAAAAACTCCGTAATGAAGGATATTTTTAAAGAATTTAAACCAAGTAGTTGGTCGATTGACAATAAAACAACGATCTACATACTAACTGTGATCATTACCCTTGCTGGGATAATGACTTATAATAGTTTGCCGAAAGAAAATTTTCCAGACATTACCTTACCACAAATTTTTGTGAGTGTAGTATATCCAGGAACTTCACCTTCTGATATGGAAAATTTAATAGCTAAGCCTATTGAAAAACAAATTAAAGGAGTATCGGGAGTAAAGAAAATTACTAGTAACTCAGTACAAGATTTTACAAGTATCACAGTAGAATTTAATACTGATGTTAAAGTTGCAGAAGCTAAACAGCGTGTTAAAGATGCGGTTGATAAAGCTCGTACTGATTTACCAACTGATTTGGATAAAGACCCTGCCGTTCAAGATATAAACTTCAGTGAGATTCCAATTTTGTTTGTGAATCTTTCTGGCGACATTGAATTGAATAAACTAAAGAAATATGCTGATGATATAAAAGATAAGATCGAAAGCTTAAAAGAAATTTCTCGAGTTGAAATGGTTGGTGCGTTAGAAAGAGAAATTCAGATTAATGTTGACATGTATAAAATGCAAGCTGCTCAAGTTACAATGAACAACATTGAAATGGCAGTGAAGTATGAAAATATGACCATTTCTGGTGGCACACTTACTAACAACGGAGTTCGAAGAGTTTTAAGTGTTAAAGGAGAGTTTAAAGATGTTAGTCAGATTGGAAATCTTGTTGTAAACTCAACCTCAGGTGCACCAGTTTACTTAAAGGACATTGCTGATGTGAAAGATGCCTTTAAAGAAAAAGAAAGTTATGCAAGATTAGGAGGGAAAAATGTAATCACACTTAACGTTGTTAAAAGAACTGGGTATAATTTAATTGATGCTACTGATAAAATAAAAGCATCCATTGCGAATATGCAAAAAACGGATCTTCCACAAAGTTTGAAAATAACTTTAACTGGAGATCAGAGTGATCAAACAAAGACAACACTTCATGATTTGATCAATACTATAATTATTGGATTTATTTTAGTACTTATTATTTTGATGTTTTTCATGGGATCTACGAATGCATTCTTTGTTGCACTCTCCGTTCCTTTATCAATGTTTATTGCATTCTTATTTATGCCAGCAATTGGATTCACATTAAATATGATAGTATTATTTTCATTCTTACTTGCATTAGGTATTGTTGTTGATGACGCTATCGTTGTAATCGAAAACACACATCGAATTTTTGAGAATGGTAAGCGACCAATTAAAGAAGCCGCAAAAATGGCAGCAGGAGAAGTATTCTTACCCGTATTAAGTGGAACCCTCACCACCTTGGCACCATTTATCCCGTTAACTTTATGGAAAGGTGTGATTGGAGAATTTATGTTTTATCTTCCCATTACCTTGATAGTAACCCTTACTGCGTCATTACTTGTTGCTTATATTATCAATCCAGTGTTTGCAGTAACTTTTATGAAACCGCATAATGAGGACCATAGCAAAAGACCATCTTGGACACGTCCTCTTCGAATCGCAAGTATAATTTTAGCTGTGGTTGGTATATTATTTCACATTAATGGTTCGCATGCTTTAGGAAACTTTGCATTTGTTTTGATTCTATTTAATATGCTAAATCATTTCGTATTACAAAAAGTGATTTATAATTTTCAAACACATTCATGGCAACGATTCCGTGATTGGTATGCTCGCAAATTAAAATGGGCTTTAGCTCGTCCATGGACAATGATCGGATGCACCATTTTATTATTCTTTATTTCCATTTTTGGATTAATAAAAAGAAGTCCTGATGTTGTGTTTTTCCCGAGCGCTGATCCTAATTTTATTTATGCATATATAAAATTACCGATTGGTACAGATCAAGTATATACAGATTCCATTTCTAAAATTGTAGAAGGAAGAATACATACAGTTATTGGGGATAATAATCCGATGATCACCTCTGTAATTACTAACGTTGCAGTTGGTACCAATGACGCAAATGAATTTGATCCAAGTGTTCAACCTAACAAGGCTAAAATCACGGTTGCCTTCGTGAAGTATGGCGATCGGAATGGAAAATCGAGTAAAGAATATCTTGGAAAAATTCGTGATTCCGTTAAAGGGATTCCAGGAGTTGAAATTTCTGTTGATCAAGAAAATGGTGGACCTCCAGTTGGTAAGGCGATTAATATTGAGGTTCGTGGAGATAATTTTGATGATATTGTAAATACTTCTGAAGCATTATTACGCCACCTTGATTCATTACAAATTCCTGGAGTTGAAAAATTAAAAAGTGATTTTGAAACTAAAAAACCTGAGATTGTATTTAATATAGATCGTGAAAGAGCAAATCGTGAAGGGATTAGTACAGGACAGATTGGAATGGAGATTCGTAATGCAGTTTTTGGTGTTGAGACTTCAAAATTTAGAGATGACAATGATGAATATCCAATTCAGTTACGATACAATTATAATCAGCGGACAAATGTAGATGCATTAAGAAATTTAGTGATCACTTTCCGTGATATGAATAAAAATGGCTTAATACGTCAGGTTCCTCTTTCTGCGTTTTGTGATATTAGTTATTCGAATACCTATGGAGGTATTAAACGTATCAATCAAAAACGTGTAGTAATTATTAGCTCCAATGTTTTAGGTGGATTTAATCCTGGAGATGTAGTTGCGAATACGAAAAAAGCTGCTGAAAGTTATTCTAAACCAAACGGTGTTGAAATATTATTAACTGGTCAGCAAGAAGAGCAAGATGAAACAACTTCATTTTTAGGCACTGCGATGTTAGTTTCTTTAGGATTAATATTTTTAATTCTTGTTACGCAATTCAATTCGTTAAGTAAGCCTTTGATTATTCTTACTGAAATTATCTTTAGTATGATTGGAGTATTTTTAGGTTACGCTATCACAGGAATGGCCATTTCAACAATTATGATGGGCATTGGAATTGTTGCGTTGGCGGGTATTGTTGTGCGAAATGGAATTCTTTTAGTTGAGTTTACCGACTTACTACGAGAACAAGGAGTGAGTACTTATGAAGCAATTATAGAAGCAGGAAGAACACGTATGACACCAGTGCTTCTAACTGCTTGTGCAACGATCTTTGGATTAATTCCTTTAGCTGTAGGATTGAATATCGATTTCGAATCATTACTCTCCACTGGAAACCCTCATTTATATTTTGGAGGAGATAACGTTGCCTTCTGGGGCCCATTATCATGGACGATGATATTCGGATTAAGCTTTGCAACATTCCTTACCTTGATATTAGTACCAGTAATGTATTTGCTATCAGAGCGAGCAAAAGAAAAATTGAAAAGATTCACAAACCGATTTAGTGAAAATGGCAAAGGATCAAAATCAGATGTTGAAACTATTGAAAATGCAAGATAAGTAATTTTAATTTCTACCATAAAAACCCTGAAGTACGAAGACTTCAGGGTTTTTTCAGATTATGCATTAATATTTATCATTGAAGAAACTATCTATTTATTTACTATTTCGACTTTAAACGACTTAACAGTATCGTCTTTTCTTACATTTAAAATATAATTCCCAGAAGCTATTTCGTCAATATCAAACTTGATTTTCTTTGAAGCTGAATTAAAAATTTTATTTTCTTGCTTAACAACTTTCCCTTGTATATCAGTAAGTGATAAAACTAAATTAGAAGATGTTTTTAAATTGATATCGATGAACAATTCAGAAGATGCAGGATTAGGATATACTTTACTTATTGTAAAATCACTATCTTCTACTTTTATAGAAGTTGATAATAATGTTCTGAAAGAAAATCTTGAAGGGAAAAGACCAACTGTAACAGAATCAGCTGCTGCAACTTTCCAGTAGTAAAGTGTATTTGGTAAAAGTCCATTTACCTGTTGAACGGTATCAAGGAGACCACTTTGATTATAAACAATTGACGAAGCAGTGAAATTTGAAGTAGTAGCCACTAATAAATTATAGGTTACATTTCCATTAATCGAATTCCAAACAAATGTTGGGCTAGTATCAATATTTGTAGTTTGATTACCTGGATAAACAAGAGAAGGAACGCCAAAGGCAGTTGTGAATGAATATACATTTGAGTATGAACTTTCGTGACCACCGTTATTAGATTTCACTCGCCAGTAATACTTGGTTGATGATAAAAATACAATTGATGTTACTGAATTGGTTCCAGATTTAACCGTATTGTTAATAGTTGCGAAAGTTGAATCTGTACTAAATTCTGCAGTATTAATTACTGCATCATTAACTAATGACCATGTGAAAATTTGATTCTTCTTAATACCTACAGATTGATCGGCTGGAGCCGATAAAGTACAAGCAGGAGGAATGGCAGGATTAGATCCAAGTGGAGTAACAAACATAGAAATCTTTTGAAGTGGTACATCATTCGCATCTCTTGGAGATGCTACTATAGTATCGACCACTGAAAGTCCAGCGATAGTTTGTCCGAACACTGTATAATTACCATCCAAAAAAGTTGCACCTGCTACACAAATGTAAAATTGAGAATTTGCACTATTAATGGCTGTATCTCTTGCTGCTCCTATTCTTCCACGAAGATGTCTAGCTACGCTAAATTCAGCATTTACACTGGGTTGATTTGGGTTTCCATTTCCCCAAGTGTTAATTGGCCCATTAATGGAGTTTGGATCACCCCCTTGAATAACGAAACCAGGAACAATTCTATGAAATGCTGTACTATCAAATGCTAATGCAAGTGCAAGGCTATCGAAGTTATTAGTAGCCAAAGGAGCAAAAAAAGGAAAAAGTTCGATATCGATATTTCCAAGAAAATTTGCTCCACGGTATGCCGCAATACGGTATTGAGGTTTATCTACACCTTGTGCATAAATAACGGAACAGGAAGCAATAGTTAAAAGAGTGGCAAAGATTAATTTTCTCATTGGGGTTTGTTTTATAAATAATACTTTAATTTATTTTATGAAATTACTTAGAATATTTTTTTTAAAATTTCAATACTAGGCTCAATTTTTATCGCAATCGAGACTTAATTCTTAATTTTTAATTTATTAAATGTCTCCTCTGCTTCTTTATAAAACTCTTGCCAAGGTTTTGTTTTGTAAATATCATCTCCGTAAAAATGGCTAATTTCATTTAAAAGTTTTGGAGATTGATATCCTGGAATTGCATCAATGTAATTCATTTGTTCATCTAGAATAACTACTGAAGGGATTGCAAAATTATTTTTTACAAGTTCAAAACATAACTGATGCAGGTTTTGCTGAACAGTATGCGGATTAATAAAATATTTTCCTTTGAAGTTAATAGTATCCATTATTTCTGCATCAAAATCAATACAATTAAAAGTTTTTGTTAAATAATTTGAGTTGAGAGAATCGGTAAATGAAGCTCTTTTCATCACCTTACAGCTATTACACCAATTAGTATTTATAAATACCAAGGATTTATTTTTCTTTTTTGTTGAATCAGCGAAAGCTACGACAGGTTTCTGCCATTTAAACTCTTCAACTTTTCTATTAATACTAGTATCAGTAAATGCTTTAGTAAACTCCGTTGTAAAATCATCGACAGTAGCATTTCGAAAAACATTTTCTAATGTATAAACCAAAATAGGTTGAATTTTAATGGCATCAAGATAACCAGCAGCAAGTAAATTTATTGCGAAAGCATTCTTTTCTTTATCAAAGCCATTTAAAAATAACGTTGTTGGATACATCAACTTTTCACCTAAAAATTTAACGGCAAGTTCGTGGGCTGCTTTTGGTTGATCACTAGTAGATTTATATTTTTTACCTAGGTATTCGATGGTATCTTTAGTTTCTGCATTAAATTTTGCCGCATAGAAATAAGTATTAATATAATTTGCAATATTATCATCAGCATAAGTGGTTTTCATCATTTGCTTACACCAGCCACACCAATCCGTATAAAAATCAAGGATAATAGGTCGAGGTTCCTTCTTTACCTTTTCCATGGCCTCAGTTAAGGAGATCCACTTAACCTTACTACCTTCATTATCTTGTGCATTTATTGTATTGCTATTTAGCATAAAAGATATCAATAATGCAACAATTAATAAATTGTAATTTTTTGTTTTTTTAAAACTCCAATACTTCTTCATTTAATTCAACTTAATTTTAATATCAATAAATTTACTAATAAGATTAGTCTACCATATATTATTTGAATGAAAATAATTATTAGTTTGCAATTACCACCATTTCAATTCTTCGGTTGAGTGCTTTACCCTCTGGAGTATCATTGGTTGCTCTTGGTTTTGAATAACCATTTCCTACAGCAACTAAACGTGTAGCATCAATACCTCTTACAGTTAAATAATCCTTAACAACATTTGCACGCTTTTGTGATAAATCAATATTAAATGCCTCACCTCCCACATTGTCGGTATTGCCTTGTATTTCTACTTTCAAAGATGGATAAATTTTCATTAAGTCAATAATTCGAACTAATTCATTTTTGGATGTTTCTTTTAAAGTATAAATTCCAGTTTCGAAAAATATATTGTGCAATACAATTCCATTTCCTGGTTTAATTGGTTTCATCTCTACATTCTTAGTAACTTCCTTATAACCTTTGGGATCCAACAAGTCAAAATTTTCTGATTCGAAGAGATACCCTTTTGAAGTAATTACTGTTCCATAATTTTTTCCAGCTGGCAATGAAATTAAATATTCACCAGTTTTTGTATCGTTATTAAATTTTCCAACTGTTTGATTAAGGTCAAGATCAATAACTTCAATTTCTGCAGCAATTGGTAAACCTGTTTCTGCATCAACAACTTTTCCTTTTAACAAAATCATCTTTGTTACTGGCTCTGTTCTTTCAAGATAATCGATACGATACAAATCTTTTTCTCCTACTCCACCTAATCTATATGAGCTATAATATGCTGTTCTACCATCTGCACTTACCTGAAAAAAAACTTCATCGCCAGGAGTATTAATTGGAATTCCTAAATTAACTGGTTGCGACCATTTTGTTCCATCCCAATCTGAGTAAAAAATATCATAACCTCCAATAGTATTATGTCCTTTGGAAGAAAAATAAAGTGTCTTTCCATCAGGATGCATAAATACACCTTCTTCATCATTAATTGTATTCACAACTGGGCCTAAATTTTCAGCTTTCATCCAAATCTTTTTATCTGTATCAAAATTACTTTTATAAATATCTCGTCCTCCAAATCCTCCTTCTCGATCACTTACGAAATATAGGGTTCTTCCATTTGGAGAAAAGCATGCACTTGATTCATGGAATTCGGAATTTACATTTACGCCAAGGCTTACGGGGTTTGTCCAGTTATATCCATTATTGGTAGTAAGAAAAAGATCACCGCCATTTACATCACCACGGAAAATAATTAATGAATGACCATCTACAGATAGGCCAACAGCAGCATCATGACCTTCATTATTTATTGGTGCACCTAAATTCTTCGGAACTCTCCATTCAGCAGAATCCTTTGATGCAAAATAAACGTCTTCAAAGAACTCTCCATCATAATCATCAATTCCGCCACCTAATGTTTCTGGTCGGCGTGAGGTAAAGAAAAGCATTTTACCATCCGCACTAAGCAAAGGGATATAATCACCATGAGATGAATTCACTTTGCCAAGATTTACAATTTCAACATTTACAGAATCGATGGATAACTTTTTGCCATTTTCACATTCAAAAATTCGCTGACTAACTTCTATTCTTTCGTTCTTTTCATCGCGAGTGAGTTTTTGAGAGTATAAAGTATATGATTTGATGGCTTCCGCCCAATTGCTGTTTAAATGATTTCCATAGCCGATGTAATATTCCAATTTAGGATCAATCGATGGGTCCAGCGTTTTTGCTGTTTGAAAATAGCTTAATGATTCATATTGCCTACTAGTTTTTAAGAGGCAAAGCCCTATTCTAAGGTTTAAAAGTGCATTTTTGGGATTAAAATCCTGGGCTTTTTCAAGAAATGGCAATGCCAATCGATAAGTTCCTTCACTTTGATCCATCAATTTGGAGCCTTTATTCAAGTTTTGAACAGCTTCTTTCAAACCAGTTTCATTAGCGTGAAAAGCCGCCTTATCGAAGGGCACCGACTGTGAATAAGCTTGATTTAGGCAATTAAGTAATAAAAAGAGGAGTATTTTACGATTCATGGAATAAAATTAATGCTAAACGTGAAACTTTTTATAAACTTTATGCACTAACTATTAACAACAGTAAGTAACAAATGAATTCGGGAGAAGAGCGACATAAAAAATTTCTGGAACTATATAGTCCTTTGCATGATCGGTTAACCCGATTTGTACAGGTTCTGATATGGGATAGAGAAGAAGTTCGTGACATTGTTTCGGAAACCACCCTAACGGCTTTAGAGCAATTTGGTAAGGTTCAACATCCTGATGCTTTTTTATATTATTTATTTACTATTGCTCGTAGAAAAGTAAATCTCTATATAACTCGAAAACAACGATTTGTTCCGATGGAAATAGATATCAACAATGAACCAATAGATTATAGTAATGGCGCATTTGAATTATTAAACACAAAAGATTTAAATACTGCCTTATTAAAATTACCTGAAATATATCGAGAACCGTTAGTATTATTTGAATTAAGTGGATTTAGTATCAAGGAAATTTCAGGATTATTAACCATCTCCGAAAATGGGATAAAATCACGGTTAGTACGTGCAAGAATAATGTTATCAAAACAACTGGAGGGAGAACTCCATGAAAGAAATGCAAAAACAGCAAGTTGAAGGTGAAGAGTTGGAGCCACGGAATACGGGGAATGTCCAGCTTGATCGTTTATTAAATGAGGCGTCGGCGATGCCTTTGGCGATTAGTAGCGAAGAAATGTTACGTCTAATTCCCAAAGCGAATACGTCAGCTTTTAACCATTTAAGTAATTTAAAGTGGATTATCACTGGGTCAATTATTCTTACTGGAATAGTGCTTTACCTGATATCACCTTTCAAAAAAGAAAATTCAGAAGAAAAAAACAAAGGTTCTTATCGCCAATCAACAGAAAATATTAGTCAAAATGGAAGTCAGGCTGAAGATAAAGTTGCTGTTACCATAGCTCAAAAACAAAGCAATATATCATCAAATGAACAAAAAGTAATTCAGCCTATTAAATCTGCTATATCCAATAAAAATAGCATTTATTTAGACGGAACAACAACTGTACTTTTAACTCATGATGATGGGGTTGTATCAATTGAATTAAATAAATCGGGCGTTAAAAAGATTATTGATTCGGGAGTAATAGTTAGTCAAGAAAACTATTCAGATTATAGAACAGACATTGAAAAAGCATTTGCTCAAACGGGCATTAAATACAACTCTTCCAATCAGAAATCAAAATCAAAACAAGAAGAACTAGCAGAGGCTATAATACGAGGTCTTCATAATGAAAATTTACTTTTAGACGGAGAATCCTATGATCTTAGTTTAACTAATAAAGAAGCAATTCTTAATGGTAAGCTGTTATCAGAAGAGAGTAAATTAAGAATGTTAACCATAGTTGCTCAAACAACAGGCAAAACCCTTCCAAACGACGGGAAAATTCATATTCGACACTAATCACACAGTTTTTCAATTAGTAGGGGTCATATCTTGCTGCTTTGGCCCCTATTTTTTTCCTTTGGTTTTGCATCTTTGCAAAATGATTTCAATCAACACCAAACTAATTATAAAAACAAGAATTGCATTCCTGTTTTTAGCAATATTAATCAGCACCCAATATTCGTTTGGGCAGTTAAGAAACCTAAGTAAAACAGAATTATTTTCAATCCCCACCGAAAAAGTAGCTGTGGCTTCTGGCTATAGTTTTAAAATAGCAGCTGATTCAAAAGAAAATATTGCCTTTAATGCCTGTTCACGCCAAATAGTATTTGTTTTTGATGTAAAAGGCAATCAAATCGATAGCATCAAAATCCCTACCGATAAATGTTTGAGAGCAATGGAATATGATGAGTACGATAATTTACTAATTATGGATAATGATGAAACAAAGATTTATAGATACAATTCACAAACAAAAAAGCTGGAGACCTTAGTTTATAACAAGCCAGAAGATTGGTATAATCTTTTAAATCATTATTACAAGAATTTTGAACTTCCAACGATTCCTACCTTTTATAGTAACAATGATTATTTACAAGATTTTTATTTCACACGATTTGCATATTCTTATAATTTATTCCTCAATTATAAAAATGGATTTATCTACCAAGCACATTATAATTTTATAAAGAAGATTAACAATCATAAAAGTTATGCTAATTTGAAGAGAGAAAATTATTGGTTTTCTGATAATATTACTCCTAAGAGTAAACTTTTGTTAATTAGTGATGAGCAAAAAGCTGTTATTTATTATGATCGTTTTTATAATCTTATCTATGAAAATTTTAACAACAACACATTAGTTGTTAATCCGGCATTAGAAACAAATTCTGAACCAGCCAGATTTGACTATTGTACAAATGTTAAGCAAGACAAAATATTTGGGATTAGTGGATTTAATAAGAAAAGTATTGTGATTTCAAGTTGGAAGATTAGTGAAACACCTTGAAATAAATTACGAATTACGAATTATAGATTTTTAAATTGTAGATTATAAATTACTAGAAAATCATATTTTTTCCTTTTTCGGATAAACACAAATTATTTAGAGGAAGTATTGATAATGATGCGTTTGGTAATAAATTGACATTTGTCGTATTTTTTTTGACAAATGTTGTATATTTGTGATTAATAGATTGGGTTATGAAAAACAAACCATATAAAATAATTGATCCTGAGTCCTTTAGTCAGGTAAATGAGGCAGATACAATTTCGTTGATTGAGATGGTTCGTCAGGGCATAAAATATACTTTCTTTCAGGCATTTGCTTTAAAAAGTCCATTTTCTTTAACTGAGTGGTCACAACTATTACATATTTCTGAGCGAACTATGCAACGTTATCAAAAAGAGGAAAAAAAATTTGATCCAATTCAATCAGAAAAAATCTTACAAATTGCGCTATTGTTTAAACAAGGTCAGGATGTGTTTGGGGAGCCAAAGAAGTTTAACATTTGGATTGATTCAAACAATGTTGCGTTAGGCGGCATAAAACCAAAATCACTTCTTGATAATTCTTTTGGTATTGAGTTAATCAAAGATGAATTATCTAAAATTGAGCAAGGTATTTTAGCATGATTGTTTACCGTTTGTGCAAATCAAAATACAGCAATGATCTTTCAGGTAATGGTGCTGAAAAATCAGGTGGGAGATGGAATAGCAAAGGAGTTGCGATGCTATATACAAGTAATTCAAGAGCACTTTGCACAACTGAAATCGCCGCTCATACACCTCTGGGAATACTTCCTTTAGACTATTTTCTAATAAGCATAGAAGTTCCTGATACTGTAATTTTCTGCGAAATTGAAATTGCAAAACTGTCATCCAACTGGAGCGACTATCCTCCCACAAAATCAACACAAAAACTTGGTGACAAATTCATAACTGAAAACAAATATTTGCTAATGAAAGTACCCTCAGCGATTGTTCAAGGAGAATTTAATTTTTTATTTAATCCTCATCATAAAAATTTCAAACAAGTAAAAATAGTGAATGCAGAATCCTTCAAATTTAACAGCCGACTTTTTGGATTATAAACACAAAAAACCCTGAAGTGTGTGCATTTGCACTCTACTTCAGGGTTATTGTAATTTAATTACTTATGCTACAGCAGTTACTTATGCTACGGCAGTTACTTATGCTACGGCAGTTATTTATGCTACTGCAGTTGGTTGAACATAAACATATGAACGATCATCTGCTTTCTTGCGGAAAACTACAGTTCCTTCAACTAAAGCGAACAAGGTATGATCTTTACCAATTCCAACACCATCAGCAGGATGATGTTTTGTTCCACGTTGACGAACAATAATGTTACCAGCGATTACGCGCTGACCACCAAAAATTTTGATACCTAGTCTTTTGCTATGTGATTCGCGACCATTTCGTGAACTACCAACACCTTTTTTATGTGCCATTTTATATTAGATAATATAGATTCGAGTGAGAGAAATTAAGCGTTGATCTTATCGATCTGGATTTTAGTAAATTGTTGGCGATGGCCATTCAATTTCTGATATCCTTTACGGCGCTTCTTTTTAAAGATTAGCACCTTGTCACCT
>JANPGA010000166.1:0-3185 GCA_031423735.1 Bacteroidota bacterium
TCCGCTTGCGTTTTAATTACAACTGTTGGCTTAGATGAAACAAGTTTTCAAAACAACATCACCATTCAGCCCAATCCTGCGCATAATAAAATCACTATCTCAAGCTTACAAAATAATTTTTCAAATATTGAAATCATAAACTCACTTGGAGAAATTGTTTTGCAAACAAAAAATAAAAACAATCAAGCGGATATTGATGTGAGTAAATTACAGCAAGGTGTTTATCAGGTAAAAATTTATTTAGATAAGAATGTGGTGATGAAAAAATTTGTGAAAGAGTAAGAATCCTAATCACAAAAAGATTCTACAAAATAAAATAAACAAGTCAAGAAATTAGTATTGATGAAAAAAAAAATCTACTTCATAATTATATTACTGTTTGCAAGAATTGCAACATTTGCCCAATCGCCACATGCTGCACAACTCTATGGCATGACGCAGTATGGCAGCTATAATTCCAAAGGTTCTATTTTTCATTACACACCAAGTACTAAAACTTTTAATAATGATTATAATTTCCAGATAAAGGTAAAAGGCAGAAACCCCAAGTGCGAAATTGTATGCGGCAACAACGGCAAGTATTATGGAACCACCACAGCAGGGGGAGATTACAATGCTGGTGTATTGTTTGAGTGGGATTCTGTTACCAGCGTTTATAAAGACCTCTACAATTTCACTAACAGCAATGGCAAAGATGCCCGTGGCGGTATGATATTGTACAACAACAAACTATATGGCACAACCAATGAAGGAGGCGCAAGTAATTTTGGTGTGATTTACGAATATGATCTTACAACCAAAATTTACACAAAGAAAGTTGACATGGACAGCATTAATGGAAAAAACCCTGATGGCTCATTAACTTTAGTTGGAAATAAATTTTACGGATTCACACATAATGGAGGCATCAATGATAAAGGAGTTTTGTTTGAATGGAATCCTGCAACAAATATTTATACAAAAAAATATGATTTTGATAGCATCAACGGAAGTAACCCTGTTGGGAAACTAACAGCGTACAACGGCATGTTTTACGCAATGACAACCAACGGAGGAACGCATGATGTTGGTGTTATTTATGAATGGGACACTACAGCAAACGTTGTTACAAAAAAAATTGATTTTGATAATACAAACGGAGCTTTTCCAATGGGATATTTAACCTTGTACAACAATAAATTTTACGGCACTACCTACGAGGGTGGTATTTATCAAACCACAGGGCTTGGCCAACATTTCGGAGTTATTTTTGAATACAACCCTGCTAATAATGCGTTTGTAAAAAAGAAAGATTTAGGGTTTAATAGTGATTTTCGTGGCCCGTTGGGCTCTTTAACTTTAAAAGGTAATATTTTTTGGAGTACAGCTACAGATGACGCCTTTTACAGAGCCGGAGGTATTTTTACTTGGAACCCGGCAACCAATCAACTGGTTGGTAAGTATTCCTTTGCTGCTTATTCTTATCTTCCCTGCGAATTAGAAAGGCCTGCAATCGGAACACAACCTTTTGAATCTTTGTTGTTGAGTGGTAATTATTTGCTGGGCAGCGCTTCAGAAGCAGGGGGAAGTTATTTTGGTACGCTGTATAAATTTTATCCGGATTCTAATCAAATCGTAGGTTTAGTAAACATGGAAGCTACAGATGGCTCCTATCCAAAAGGCTCTTTAACAAAACTAGGGAACAAGTTATATGGCCTTACTTACCAGGGCGGGAATAGCCATGCTGGTAATATTTTTGAGTGGGATTTAACAACTCAACAATTTAAAGAAAGGTTTCAATTGGATGGACTCACAACCGGAATTTGGCCTAAAGGGTCACTAACTTATTACAACGGCAAGTTTTATGGCATAAATACTTATGGAACATTAATAGCAGGGAATACCAGTTTTAACCAACGGGACTTGGGCGATTATTTTTCCTGGGACCCTGTTTCTAATCAATATCAGTCATTGCTTTCTGCTAATTACGCCAGGTGTACACCGGTATTGTTTAATAATAAATTATACACTCCAACAGAGGTTTCGTCAGTACCAAATTTCAGTGCTATAAATGCATATAACCCGGCTGATAACACCTTGACAGAAAAAGCTTTTATGGACCCTAATGTTGGTACTTTTAATAACTACCAGGATGCGGTAAGTGCTAATGGAGTTACTTATTACAATGGCAAATTTTATGGTATGACACCTGCAAAATATAACAGTGGCGCTACCCCTTTCAGGGGTGGTATTTATGAGTGGGATACCACAACAACTGCAGTGACTCTTAAATATGATTTTACGGACAGCCTTGGCATATACCCTACAGGAAACCTGTTATTGGTTGGCAATGAATTTTACGGGCTTACAAGCAACGTAGTTAATTATTTTCCCGGCTCTACCCCTTCTTTATTTAAATGGAATCCTGCTACAAACGTCTTTAAAAAATTGAACGCCTGGTTTAACGCATATCCTTTTGGCACACCCACTTATTCAGGCGGCAAAATATACTTTTCGGCAGAGTCAAGTTACTTATTCCTGTATGAGTACGATCCCATACTCGATACGACAATCACGGTGTACTCTGAACCGATCCCTTTGTTTCAGGTTGGGGGCAATTGGAATTATACAAATTGTAGAGCCCCTCTTTCTTACCAGCAATTGCTGGAAGTAATTCCAAATAATGAACCTATGCTTTCTAATATTCCAAACACACAAACTGTTTGCAGCAATCAAAACAACACTGCAACTTTTACCTTGAGCGATTTAGATAATGACACCATGAGTTTTCAAATTGCAAGTAGCGATCCAACTTTAATTCCAGTAGCAAATATTTCTATTACCAATTTGGATAGCGTTTACACCATAAATTATTCAAGTGTAAATAATCAGTCAGGCATTGATACCATTTCTATTATTGGCAATGATGGCTATGGTGGTTCGGTTAATTTTTCTTTTGTGATTAATGTAAATGTGTCACCAACTATTGGCGTTGCACAAAATTCAACAACACTCACAGCGAATCAAAACAACGCAACATACCAATGGATTGATTGCAGCAACAACTCTGCAATTGCAGGAGCAATTAACCAAAGTTTTACAGCAACGAACAATGGTAATTATGCGGTTGTTGTTTCAATAAATAATTGCAGCGACACTTCCGCTTGCGTTTTAATTACAACTGTTGGCTTAGATGAAACAAGTTT
>JANPGA010000167.1:0-6093 GCA_031423735.1 Bacteroidota bacterium
TCAACCTTACAAGCACCAGAATTAATAACATGGAAATCATTTGATGGGAAAACCATTTCAGGATATTTATATAAAGCATCTTCTAAATTTACTGGAAAAAGACCAGTGATGATAAATATACATGGAGGTCCTGAAGGACAATCTCGCCCTGTATTTATTGGTCGCGCAAATTATTACCTTAACGAATTAGGAATTTCAATAATATTTCCAAACATAAGAGGATCGCAAGGTTTCGGAAAAACATATCTTGATTTAGATAATGGATATAAAAGAGAAGAGTCGATAAAAGATATTGGAGCATTAATAGATTGGATAGCATCACAACCGGAACTCGACAATAGTAGAATAATGGTTACAGGTGGAAGTTATGGTGGATATGCAACCTTGGCAACATCTTATTTATTTAGTGACAAAATTAAATGTTCATTAGATGTTGTTGGAATCTCAAATTTTAACACCTTTATGAAAAACACAGAAGCGTATAGAAGAGATTTACGAAGAGTGGAATACGGTGATGAGCGTGATCCAAAAATGTCTGCCTTCTTTGAAGAAATTGCTCCTTTAAATCATACCGATAAAATTAAAAAACCAATGTTTATTGTACAAGGAGGAAATGATCCACGAGTACCCGTTTCAGAAGCAGTACAAATGGCCGAAAAAATTAAACAGAATGGTGGTACCATATGGTATTTGATGGCTAAAGATGAAGGACATGGTTTTAAGAAAAAGAACAATATAGATTTTCAATTTTATTCAACAATTGAATTTATTAAGAGATTTTTATTAAACTAAAAAATATCGATGATATAAATGGGATACTGTTGATATCAATACAATGTTATTCAAATAAACTTGCATTACAGAATGAAAAAACTGTTTTATGTTGGAATAGTTTTACTAATCGCCTTTGAAATATTAAATGTATATTTCATCATGCCCATGCCTGGAAGTCAGGAAATGGATAGCATTGATATTGCTTACTTTTTACATACTTACAGATGGCTTTTAAGAATCGTTTTCGCCTTAATGATAATCGGCGGAAGTAGTTCTGTATTTCAGTCGAAGAGAAAATGGATTCCCGTAACTTTAATTTTGATCACAACTGGGATTGCTTATTTATTTAATTTCCCAATGTCAGCTGATAGTATGTTTTTACAGCCTCATCATGTTATCTTAAAAAATAAAGCTGAAAACAAACTGCCTGAATCCCGATTGATAATTGGTGTTATAAATAATGGTGAAGCGAAAGCATACCCTATTGAATTCTTAGCCTATCATCATCAGATTCAAGATACCGTTGGTGGTAAGCCTGTAATGGTTACATATTGCAGCGTTTGCCGAACTGGTCGAGTTTATTCTCCAACAATAAGAGAGCACCTTGAAAAATTTAGATTAGTAGGAATGGATCATTATAACGCAATGTTTGAAGATATCACAACTAAAAGTTGGTGGCGACAATCAACAGGAGAGGCGATAACTGGAGAAATGAAAGGCGAGCGCTTACCTGAAATTCCATCCGTACAAATGTCCGTACACAAATGGTTTGAGCTTTATCCTGATGGTGTGGTTATGCAACCCGATGAATCTTTTAATAAAACTTACGATACATTGGCGCGATATGAACAAGGAAAAAACTTAAGCCGTTTAACAAGAATGGACACTCTCTCATGGAATGATAAAGCATGGGTAATTGGAATTGATCTTGGAAAACAAAGTAAAGCCTATGATTGGAATGAATTAAAAAGAGAACGAATTATAAATGATAAAATTGGAGATCTTTATTTAACAGTTGCCTTAGCAGATGATAATCAAAGCTTTATTGCATTTGAAAGACCCTCTAAATTAGACTTCACAATAAGCCATGATACTTTGATTTCTGAAAATAATTTCTTTTCTTTTTCTGGAAAAAGTTTAATAAATCAATCACAAAAATTAAAATTAATTAATTCCTACCAAGAATATTGGCATAGCTGGAAAACATTTCATCCTGGCACCACCCGATATTTATATGCGAAATGAGTTCGTTATTTAAATTTTTTCGATGATATTAGACCCTCAAAAAAATGAATTGACTAGTATTTTAAAAAAATTAATTCTAGTAACTGAGGCACATAGTACGTAGACTACATGGACCGGAATAATAATTTTGAGTACCAGGAATATTAGATAGATCCATGAACCATTTAACTTAGATATTAAGCGATACAAAGCTCCTTTAAATAATTAGTTCGAACAACTATCGGAATACAACTGACAACAAACTACATTAGCAACAAATTATATTGATTCCATTTTCAAAACAAGATTTGGTATATCTTCTTCTCGAAATGAGACCTGAAACCGATCCTGTGTACCAATGAAATTCAAAACTCCTAATTTTACTGAAGAAAAATATTACTCATTGGAATTATCTATTTTTAGGGGATTACTTATAAACAAAATGAGTGGTGGATGGTGGGCTAATTCACACTCTGACGTTAACAGCAACTGTTTGATCTGCACACTTGAAAATTTTGTGCTTTGAACGAACTTTTTTTTGGATATTGTGGTTAACAACCGACACCATTTGAAATAGCAAACACTAAAAAGAACTTTTTTGCTCAACCCAAAACCTAATCAAAAAAAAATGAAAGATTGTTTTCGCAAGCACATTAAGAAATCAGAATTGTTTTTATCTTTTTAATTCTTATTCAAATTATTTTACCTTTAACGTAATAATATTGGCGAACGTATATCATTTTAATTTAAAATCTCAAACATGAATAAAAACACTATAAGTCTATTTTATTTCTTCTTCATTTTGTTTATATTTCCGATTACAAGTCAAGCCCAAAAGCAAATGCCTGATTGGGTAATTGAAATGAAAAAACCAGTAATCAATTTCCAAAAACTTACAAAGGAATTTAATGACTATTGGAAAGATAAAATGGACACTGATGATAGCAAAAAAGCTTCTGCTGAATCAGAAGAAAACGAGTTTCCTATAAAAGAAGAATATGGCTGGCTGCGTTTTTATTTGCGACAGTATTTTGAAATGATTAATCTGAATCAACAAAAAACATCTTTATTAAATCAAAAGCAGAACAAAAAAAGTAGTAGCAGACAAACATCATTAGGAGCATGGACATGTGCTGGCCCTTTAAACCATCCAAACGATACACACAATGTATGGGGTGGTGTTCCATTTGGTGTTGGGCGTGTAAACCAATTAGCATTTAGTGGCACTCATGCAAATGTTATGTATGCCATTGCTCCGTCAGGCTTATTCATTTCTACAGATACTGCAAACACCTGGCACAGCACCAATACTGATTTTATAGGGTATAATGCATTTAGAAGTATTGAAGTTGACCCCACCAACGACAGCATTATTTACATTGGGTGTGGTGATTATATTTTTAATCCTTCATTGTTTTTCAACTCAGGTATATTAAAATCAACTGACTTTGGAAATTCCTTCACTCCTCTTTTAAATGGCATGGATAGTACTGTAATAAATGCCATTGAAATAAATCCCCTTAACTCCAACCAAATTATTGCAGGCGGGTACGGTGGAATTTGGAAAAGTAGTGATGCAGGCTTTAGTTGGACACATACTTTAACAATGTATGATTCAACCCTTACAGGACATTGGGTGTACGATATAAAATTCAAACCAGGCAGTAGCGATTCTCTTTACGCTACATCCGATACTTCTTTTTTTATAAGCACAGATGGTGGGAGTACATGGAATATAGGATTTAATAATTTTGAATTTACGGATAACAGTGCAAGAGGATTATTGTTAGGTGTATCCCCTGCAGCACCTAACTATGTTTACATTGCAACACAACAGGATTTTGGCAACATTTATAAATCGACAGATGGTGCAGTAAATTTTTCAGCAATAAAAAAATATCAATCTCCTGGCTTGGTAGGCTACGATACGCTATTAGGCTCATACGGACAAGGAGCTTACAACTTTGCATTTAGTGCAGACCCTTTTGATTCATTGAAAATTTATATTGGATCTATCTCCGCATACGAAAGTACTGATGGTGGAGAAACCTGGAATACTCCTTATAATTCCTGGGAACAGTATAGTTCCTATTTTAGAATCCATCCTGACCAACATTTTATTGCAAGAAATCCATTGTTGCCCGATAGAATTTGGGTAACCAATGATGGTGGTGTTTACTCAAAATTAGATAGCGATACAGTATTTAAAGCTATGCAAAATAATTTATCCATCTCGCAAGCCTATCATTTTGATGCTGATAATTTTTATGACTCAACCTTTGCAGTAGGCACACAAGATAATGGTGCATATTATACAAACAATGGTACAGATTTCATAGGTTATAAAGGTGGTGATGTATATGCTAAGATTGTTTGTGCTTATAATAATAATGCCGCAATTTATACTGAAGGTTTTGCCGTTGATATTCACAATCCACCCAATTCAATTCCTATATCTCTTCCAGAAGTTAATAATTATGAGCCATTGAGTTTAACACCTGTTGCTCCACTAACTGGCTTTTTAGCCAACACACATATTTGGCGTACTCAAAACATGAATGGCATACCAGTTGTTTGGCAACAAGTATTCAATAACACATCTGCAAATAATAGTTTTGTTGCATTAAATCATTGTCTTTCCGATTCCAACATACTTTATGCAGTTCGATACGATGGGTTCTTATTTAGAACAACGAATGCATCAGATGCAAGCCCAGTGTTTGATTCATTAGCGTTACCTACTACTTCGCTGTGGACACTGTCTATGGCAACAGTTCCTAACAATGCAAACAAAATATATTTGTGTAGCGATGCTATTTATGAATCCAATAACAAAGGATTAAGTTGGACAAATATTACGGCAGGGCTAACTTCGATTTTTAATTTCGTAAAAATAGTTGCCGACCCATACGCAACAGATGGCTCAGTATATTTGCTAACGACGAATAAAGTTTTTTACAAGAACGATACTTCCCCATGGATTGATTTCAGTAATCAATTGCCCGATGTTACTTACACTAATGATATTGTAGTAAAAAAATATAATTCTCAAGCTCGTAAAGTATGGGTATCAGTTTATGGTCGCGGAATTTGGCAATCACCAGTTTATCAAAACTTAATTTCAAATACATTAACACATGGCATTTATGAAAATAAAATCAACATTTTTCCTGTTCCTGCATCCATTTTTATTACCGTAGAAACCGCAACTGATGATTTACTTATTAAACACATTATTATTTACAATGTACAAGGACAACAAATAAGCAGCACCAAAAACGATATTGGAAAATCTAAACTTTCTTTGTCGGTTTCAAAATTTGCCAATGGAGTATATTTTATGGAATTAGTCACTGATAAAGGTGTAGTGATGAAAAAATTTGTGGTGGAAAAATAACGGTAACGCAATAATTGAATCTTGAAGAGGCAGACATCTAGAAGACCTTTAATGAAAGTGTTTTTACATCGACTAAACAAACTTTATAAATCGACAAAATATAATAAGAAAACTTTACATTTAGCAAACGAAAATCGGCTGACAAAAAGATTGAGAAACGAACTTGAAAATACAGCAGCAGCCAACAGCTAAGGATTCGTTGCGTCTAGAGAACGCACACTGAAGCCTATGTTGCCCTGTTTTACAAGGAGAAACATATTGCGATGAATGATTTTTATAGGAATTGCGTTGATGCAATCGATGTGAAAAAATTAATCACTGTAAATGCAATACGATCCTCCTTTTGAAAATATGTTTAAATATCTAAATGGTAAAAAGCAATCAGAAAACGAAATAGCAAAAAACTATATTGATTCTTTTTACAAAATAAATTTCGATACTCTATATAAGAAAGTATTAGCTATCAAATCTTTTAAGGACAGCATAAAGTTCCTACACGATTCATCAAATCGCATCACATATAGAACTGTAATTAAAGATCCTATTGCAATAATGTCAGCTGAGTGGGTCTATAAACATTATAATTGTGATGTGGTTATTACCATTCGTCACCCAGCTGCCTTTATTGCAAATTTAAAAGTTAAAGACTGGCAATTTGATTTTAATAATTATTTGAATCAAGAAGATTTAATGAATGG
>JANPGA010000168.1:0-11975 GCA_031423735.1 Bacteroidota bacterium
CTAATTTTTTAACATCGTCGGAGGCAACAAGTTTTACCTGACTTCTAGGAGCAGGCTTATCATATTTAACAAATTCTTGAAGTTGAGGAACCTCTGCTGGCTCAACAACAACAAGTGGTTTCGTTCGCGCGCTCATGATGCCTCTCATGTTAGGAATTCTCGGTTCAGCCATTCCTTCAGTAGCACTAGCTATCAAAGGAGTAGGACAAGTTAAAACTTCAATTCCACCTTCAATTTCTCTTTCAAGAGTTGCAATATTGTTTTCTACTTTTAAAGATTTAACAATAGAAATACTAGGAATATCTAAAAGTTCACCAACCATAGCTGCTACTTGCGAACCATTATAATCGATGGATTCTCTTCCAGTAAGAATAAGGTCGTAACCTTGATCTTTAGCATAATGAGCGATCTGTTTAGCAACAAAATAGGCATCTCTAGGTAAAGCATTGATACGAATGGCATCCGTAGCACCAATAGCTAAAGCTTTGCGGATGGTTGGATCGGTTGAAGGATCACCAACATTTAATACTGTAACTGTACCTCCTTGAGCCTCAGTAATTTCTATAGCTTTAGTTAAAGCAATTTCATCATAAGGGTTAATGATAAATTGAACGCCAGTAGCAACAAATGATTTATTGTCGGGAGTAAAATTGATCTTTGTGGTAGTGTCGGGAACGTTGCTGATGCAAACTAAAATTTTCATTTTTATGCTTTCTAAATGCAAATGCAAAACTACTCGAAACTAGGCAATTTACAAAGCAATTATCTGTTGTATATTACACTTTTCCACTTCAAGTTGTGGATAGATTTTCTGATTCAAGAAACTTTACTATCCAAAGGTTTTACATTTAACAGATCCTATCTTCGCCATAATTAATATGTAAAGATGAGTAATGAACGAATTTCTGTACTTGAATCATTTCTAAAGGAAGATCCTAATGATGCCTTTTCAAAATATGCGCTCGCTTTAGAATATGCTAAAATTCAAAATACTGAAATGGCAATACGGTTGTTATGTCAAATAAAGAAAGACCAACCTGATTATTTGGCACTTTATTATCAACTTGGGAAATTTTATGAATTAAATTCACAACAAGATAATGCAATTAGTATTTACAAATATGGTATTGATATAGCACAAAAGCAAAATAACCGGCATACACTTTCCGAGTTAAAACAAGCACTCAGTGAAATTTCAGATGCTGATGATGAGTTTTGATTTTTTAAACCGAATTTAATGAGTATCTTATCATTAATGTAAACAATAATACATTTTAATTTATGCCAGCTTTCAGGTTAACAAATTGGCAAGTATTCCCTATTTTTGCTACAAGAATCAAAAAATCAAATGAGAGAGATCCAATTTCGTGAAGCTTTACGTGAAGCACTAAGTGAAGAAATGCGCCGTGATGAACGTGTTTTCCTAATGGGAGAAGAAGTAGCTGAATATAATGGTGCCTATAAGGTAAGTCAGGGGATGTTAGATGAGTTTGGTCCAAAAAGAGTTATTGATACTCCAATTGCCGAGCTAGGATTTGCTGGTATTGGAGTAGGAGCAGCTATGAACGGACTTCGTCCCATAATTGAATTTATGACCTTTAACTTTTCATTAGTTGCTATTGATCAAGTGATTAATTCGGCAGCGAAAATGATGAGTATGAGTGGTGGTCATTTTAGTGTACCTATTGTTTTCCGAGGACCTACTGGCTCTGCTGGAATGCTAAGTTCACAGCATAGTCAGGCTTTTGAAAGTTGGTATGCGAACTGCCCTGGTTTAAAGGTTGTTGTTCCGTCGAATCCGGCGGATGCTAAAGGGCTATTAAAATCAGCAATTCGCGATAATGATCCTGTAATTTTTATGGAGAGTGAGCAAATGTATGGTGATAAAGGAATGGTTCCAAGCGGGGAGTATTTGATGCCTATTGGTATAGCTGATATCAAACGTGCAGGTACTGATGTTACAATTGTTTCATTCGGTAAAATGATGAAAATCGCTTATGCCGCCGCAGATGAGTTAGCAAAAGAAAATATAAGTGCTGAGGTTATTGATTTACGTTCGGTACGACCAATTGATTATAAAACGATAATTGAATCAGTAAAGAAAACAAATAGACTTGTAGTAGTGGAGGAAAGTTGGCCACTTGCTTCAATTGCTACTGAAGTAGCGTTTAAAGTTCAAAGAGAAGCTTTCGATTATTTAGATGCACCAATTTTAAGAGTGATGGGTGGAGACGTTCCTTTGCCTTATGCACCAACATTAATTGAGGCTTATTTACCAAATCCTGCTCGAGTTATTAAGGCTGTTAAAGAAGTTATGTATTTACAAAAAGTTTAGTTTGCAATATTTTTTAAAACAAGAGCGGGAACCATTTGGTTCCCGCTCTTGTTTTAAAATTATTTCATTTGCTGTCTTCTTTCTTTAATCTTTTCGAGTAACACTTTCTTAAAATCATCTTCAGCACTATAAAGCAATGCTACTTTTTTTATTGGTAAAACTTGTTTGAATTGAGGATGAAATTTTTTCATTATATCAACTTCTTGCTGACGAAAAATCACTTCGCTGTCAACCAGCTTTTCAACTTCTTTATCGCTTACTGAAGTGAAATCATCATTTAAATCTTTTTTAAGGGCGGCATGTTCTTTACGGGCCTTTTTTTGTTCGTCTGAAAATTGATTAAAAACTGGCCAAAAACGCTGTGCTTCTTCTGTTGTTAATGCTAATCTACGGGTTAGGTAAGCAATTTTCATGGATTCAATTTCTTCTCTGCGTTCTTCTTTTCTTTGACCTCTTCCTCCTTGTGGAGGAGTTTGTGCTGATAATGATAGTGATAGAACACAAAGGAAAATGGGGATTAATCGTTGTATAGATTTCATAGTAATTATTTTCAGAATTGGTTAGTTAATAATGATTCGTCACTGTTGTTTATTAGGTAATCTTCTATGGCTTGATCTTCTTTAGAATTTATGGGATTAGAGGCGATTAGTTTTTCTGCAATTGCATTTTCATCCATTTCAATGTAATAACCGCTTTCTATTAAATCTTCATAGGAACAAGCTACTTCTTGTTGTTGAGGTTTATTAGCGTTTATCATAAAGAAGAATATGCCTGCTGAAATACAAACTGTAAGTATAGTAGCAAAAATAAAGATTGGTCGTTTTGCTTTAACATCTTCTGATAAGATGATTCGCTCATTGCTTAATCTATCTTGAATTTTAGAAGTCAAGGTATCGAAATATCCATCGGGAGCGTTGAAGGGCTCTTTCTTCGAATATGATTTTAAGTGTTTTAAGTCACTTAATTCATCATCTGAAGGTAGATTTGTATTCATGATTTTGAGTTATTATCTGTATGATATCAGTTTATACATAAAGTTTAAGCACCAATAATAAATTTTTCAACTTTTGCCGCAGCATGATGATAGGAGGCTTTTAATGCACCAACAGATGTGCCTAAAACTAAAGACATTTCTTCGTATTTCATCTCATCGTAATAACGAAGATTAAATACAATTCTTTGTTTTTCGGGAAGACTTAAAATAGCTTGTTGTAACTTTAATTCAAGTTTATCTGCACTTAATACTTCATTTTGAATAAGTTTACCTGCTAACTCACTTTCAACATCTCCAATAGGAAGAAAAAAGCGTCGTTTCTTTTGTTTTAAAAACCCTAAACATTCGTTGGTTGCCACTCGATAAAGCCATGTATAAAGTTGACTATCTTCTCTGAAATTATCAAGATGATTCCAAACCTTTATTAAAGTGTTTTGAAGAAGATCATTGGCATCATCATGATCAACAACGATTCGTCGAATATGATGATACAATTTTTGCTGATACTTACGCACCAAAAGGTTAAATGCGTAGTGCCTATTGTTGCCTTCAGGATTTCGAAAGCGCTCGATTAATTCACTATCACTGTATTCTGTCATACAGAAGCATCAATAAACTTTTAGAGAGAGTACTTATGGATGCCATTTATAAGAAAAGGTTTAATCAATAGTTTGATTAAATTAAATTAGGCATGAACAGCTTCTTTTCTGGCTAAAACTCGTTCACATGCATCAACAATGTTTTTTGCATCCAAACCGTATTTAGTCATTAATTCATCCGGGGTTCCACTTTCACCAAAGCTATCATTAACAGCAACATATTCTTGTGGGCTAGGTAAATGAACCGAAAGTACTTGAGCAACGGCATCACCAAGTCCACCAAATTTATTGTGTTCTTCGGCAGTAACAACACAACGTGTTTTAGAGAGCGACTTTAAAATTGCCTCTTCGTCGATTGGTTTGATTGTATGAATATTTATGATCTCCGCTGAAATTCCTTTAGCTTCTAATTCTTCACCAGCTAAAATTGCTTGCCAAACAAGATGACCAGTAGCGATAATCGTGACATCAGTACCTTCGTTTAATAGTATAGCTTTTCCAATTTCAAAAGTTTGGTCAGCAGGTGTAAAGTTTGGTACTGTTGGTCTTCCGAAGCGCAAATAAACTGGTCCTACATAATCTGCAATAGCTAATGTTGCAGCTTTTGTTTGATTAAAATCACAAGGGTTAATAACTACCATTCCTGGCAACATCCGCATTAAACCAATATCTTCTAAAATTTGATGAGTAGCTCCATCTTCACCTAATGTAAGGCCAGCATGTGATGCACAAATTTTAACATTTTTACCAGAGTATGCTATAGATTGGCGTATTTGATCATAAACACGACCAGTACTGAAATTTGCAAACGTTCCTGTAAATGGAATTTTACCTCCAATGGTAAGCCCAGCTGCAATGCCCATCATATTTGCTTCAGCAATCCCAACTTGAATAAATCGATCTGGAAATTCCTTAGCAAAAGCATCCATCTTTAAAGAACCAGTTAAGTCGGCACATAAAGCAACTGCATTTGGATTTTTCTTTCCTACTTCAAGTAAGCCAGCGCCAAACCCTGAACGGGTGTCTTTTTTTTCAGTGTAAGGATATTTTTTCATCAGCTATGGAATTTATTTTTTTCTTGTTGGATTATTAAAATGTAATTAGTTTAGTGAAACACTTATGCTGCTTCCTGAAGTAATTTTAAATGATTTTTCAATGGTATATAATGAAGATTGTGAATTTTTAGGACGGAAGATAATTCTATAATTTCCAGGTTGTAAAACAACACTTTCTTTAACTGAGTTTTCTTGCATTGAATAAACCCATTTTAATTCATTACGTTCTTCAATAAGGATGCTTCCATATCCAGGAGCATTGGTTTGAATTGTAACTATTCCTGGATTTGGGATTTGAACAGTAGTTGTTTTGCTTTGAGAAATATTTACATTATCAACATACATTCGAGGAAGTGTAAGAACTTCTAGGTCATAATCTCCTGTTAAATAGCGTTCATTTGTTCCAAAGTCTTGAACATTTAAGGTAGATGTCGCTAAGTGTTTCCTAACAATAGCTTGAAGTTTTTTATATTCATTACTACCATCAATTTTTAAAAGTAAATCTCCTTGAGGAGTATCTATTCCAACAATATTATGTTTGCCAGGGCTAAATGAAATACTATCTTTTGTTACAGATGGAAGTGTATGAACACAAATTTTATATTTTCCCAGAGGGTCAATTTGTAAGGTGTCAGGTAAACCTTTTGCATTCATTGTATGCATAAAGTTGTAACGAATTTCTCCCGAAAATTGATCATATAATGTCATTGCCACATTGGTCTCTGTTGGCTTTCCATATGCATCAATCAAATTAATTTGAACAGTGGTATTGTTTAATGCTTGAGTAATAACAACATTTAATGCGTTTTTGAATGAAGTTTCATTTGCTGCATCAAAATAATTTCCGACACATTCAAACGATTTTAAAAATTCTTTATTTAATCCTAATCCAATTACGAAAGGCTTAAGAACAACGCCTCTTTTTTGCAAGGCCGCAGAAACTGCACATGGATCTCCATTGCACTCTTCAATTCCATCAGTAATTAAAATAATAATATTTCTTGCTAAATCTTTTGGAAAATCGCCTCCACATTTTTCGAGTGAAAGTGCAATGGGAGTTGTTCCACTTGGATTAATTTCATTTAGTCGTTGTTTAATTCTAGTTCCATTTTTTATGCCAAATGGAACTTCAAGTCTTGTATCATCGCAATCTTGTGGAGGAAAATGTTTAGTATGACCATAAACGCGTAATGCTAATTCTAAATTATCTACTGGCTGTAAACTATCAACCATTTCACTTAATAATTTTTTTGCGATTTCGTATTTAGTATTGGTCTCCCAACGAGCATACATACTTTGTGATGCATCGAATAAAAAAAGAATTCTTGTTAATTGTGGTTTATCTTTTTTCTTTTGCGCAGAAGAAATCGTATTGAACAATGAAAAGAAAATCAGTGTGCAACAGAATTTGATAAAATTTTTATTTCTAAAGTTCCACATTTTAATAATCACCCAATGATTCTTCGTTTTGAGCAAGTGCATTTTTTAGTTGTTCATCATTAGGAGGAATGCCATGCCATTTATGTGAATGCATCATAAAATCAACACCATTTCCCATTTCACTTTTCATTAAAATAACTATTGGTTTCCCTTGTCCTGTTAATGATTTTGCTTTTCTAAAAGTTGATTGTAGATCTTCTATGTCATTGCCATTCATCTCTAATACGGTCCAGCCAAATGCTTCCCACTTAGGTTTTAATGCACCAATATCAAGTACATCTTTAGTAGATCCATCAATTTGTTGGCCATTAACATCTATAGTTGCTATGAGATTATCTACTTTTTTGGCTGCGCCAAACATACAAGCCTCCCAAACCTGACCTTCTTGTAACTCTCCATCACCCATAAGAACGTAAACAAGGTTTGAATCATTGTTCATTTTTTTTGCTAATGAAGCGCCAATCGCAGCCGATAATCCTTGGCCAAGTGAACCAGAAGAAATTCGAACGCCAGGAAGGCCTTCATGTGTAGTTGGATGCCCTTGTAATCTAGTGTTTAGCTTTCTAAATGTTGCTAATTCTTTAACAGGAAAATAACCAGATCGAGCTAAAGTACTATAAAAAACTGGTGAAATATGTCCATTGGAAAGGAAGAATAGATCTTGATCCTTGCCATTCATATCCCATGATTTAGGATTATGAGTCATGATATCGTTGTATAATACTGTAAAAAATTCAGTACACCCCAATGATCCTCCTGGATGTCCACTTTGAACTGCATGTACCATGCGAACGATATCTCGACGTACTTGAGTTGTAATTCGTTGAAGAGTAGCTAAATCTGACATATTTCGATTAATTATTCAGCAAAGTTAATTTATTGCATCTAGCTAATTTAAGGTTTTCAACAGCTAAACAGTTTTTGTGAATAAATAGAGCAATTTCGATGTAATTCTTAAATTTTATTGAAAATTCCATCAAATATTTTCTGTTAGTAGGTAACTTAATGCAAAAAATAATTGTTGTAGTGCTATATTATCAATATTTATTTATTCTTAGTTTCTCTATCATATTATCATAATTTTGCGCTATGAAAATTTTTCCTGAACATTCATTATTATTAGAGGAGTTTGAGAAAGTCAAACTCCTTGCGGAAGAGGAATGTTCGGGTATTTTGGGTCAACGTTTAATTCAACAATTGCATCCATCTGATGATTTTAAAAATTGCCTTAAAGCACTTGAAGAAACGGATGAATTAAGAACTGTAATAATTACTGGAGACCCCTTTCCTTCTGATGGGTATCCCGATGTGACTTCTGAACTTAAATTACTATTTATTCAGAATTCTGTTTTAACAGTTTCTCAGGTATTGCAATTGTCGAAAGTGGTTTCTTTAATGCGTTTGTTGTTTGATTTTTTTAAAGGTAGAGAAGAAAAATATCCTCTTTTATTTAGTCGCTTAAACGATTGTAAATATGAGAAAAGTATTTTGGAATCCATTGATAAAGTAATTGATGAAACAGGTATTGTGCGAAATACAGCCTCCGCTGATTTGGCTCGAATTCGGAAAAGTTTATCAAGAAAACGTGTTGAAGCTGATCAAATATATAATTCAATTATTCAAAAATATCGAAAGAGCGGTTGGTTAACTGATGCTGAGGAAAGTTGGAGAAATGGTCGTCGTGTAATATCAATTTTTGCTGAACAAAAGCGATCTGCGAAAGGGATAATTCATGATTTATCAGCAACAGGTAAAACATGTTATATCGAACCTGAAGAGGCATTAGGGATGAATAATTTTATTACCTCACTTGAAGAAGATGAACGTGAAGAAATACTTCGAATTTTAAGAGAGCTAACAGAACATTTAAGAAAGTACCATTCAATAATTGCATCGTATTTAAATCATATTTCAAATTACGATATGATTGCCGCGAAAGCAAAACTCGCAATAAAGTTAAATGCACATTTACCTTTTATTGAAAACAAACCCAATATAGATTTAATTCGTGCCTGTCATCCATTACTTTACTCCTACAATTCACAAGCTGGTAAAACTACAATTCCATTTGATTTAAAACTTGATGAAAAGGATAGAATATTAGTTATTTCTGGTCCAAATGCAGGAGGGAAAACGGTTTGCATGAAAACTGTAGGGTTGTTGCAAATGTTACTACAAGCAGGATTTTTAATTACTGCGGATAGTAAAAGTCATTTTGGTTTCTTTAAAAATATTTTGGTTGATATTGGTGATTCGCAATCATTAGAATTTGAGTTGAGTACTTATAGTTCTCGTTTACGACATATGAAAGTGTTTTTACAACAAGCAGGATCTAAAACACTTTTCCTTATTGATGAGTTTGGTACAGGAACCGACCCTGCTTTGGGTGGCGCTTTAGCAGAGGCAATCCTGGAAGAGTTAAATCATAGAAGATCATTTGGATTAATAACTACTCATTACATGAATCTAAAAGTTCTGGCTGATAGAACAGAAGGAATCATTAATGGTTCGATGGCATTTGATGCAAACAAGTTAGAGCCGCAATTTAGATTAGAAGTAGGGAAGCCCGGAAGCTCATACACTTTTGTTGTGGCTGAAAGAAGTGGTTTACCTGTAAACGTAATTAATAGAGCACGTAAAAAAGTTACTAAAAACAGTTTGCTTTTAGAGGAAACGCTTACGCGATTGGAACGTGAGAAAGGTGATATGGTAAAACTGTTAGATGCCAATAAAACTCGTGAAAAAGAGCTAAAGGAATTAATAAGTAAATTTGAAAAAAATGTTCATCAGCAAGAGATCCGATTCGAAACTGATAACGAACGAATTCGTGTAAAAGAATTAAGACTTGCAACGCAGTTAGAGGAAAAATTTAAGCGATTTGTAAAAGAGTGGAAAGATGCTAAAAATAAAAAACAAGTTTTAGATAAATATAATACTCAACTTAATGAGAGAAAGAATATTTTAAATCAAAAGGAACAAGTTAAACTCGAAGAGATTGCGAAGTATAATACTAAAATGATTAAACTTGGTAGTAAAGTACGTTTAAAGAATGGTAAAGTGACTGGCGTTGTGGAAGCAATTGATGATCAAAAGGTGACTATTGTTTTTGGTAATATTCGAACAGTTTCGGATATGTCAAATTTATTTTATGTAGAAGAAAAGAAACCAGAAAAGAAAAGTGTGATCCCTAAATGATAAAATTAAAGATTAGAAGGGTTTAGGACAATTGAATTAAAACAAATTAATTTAAGTAATCATGAAAATGGAGTTTATTTCTTAAATTTGAAAATATCGACTGGAGAGGATTTGAATTTCAGAGCGATTTTGCTAAAATGAAAATTAAACTGATTATATTGTATTGTTTATTGAGCTTGTCCTTTTTTACTGGACAAGCTCAGTTTACTGATCGCTATTGGGCTTTTGGCGATAGTGCCGCGATTGATTTTAAAAACTTAAATAGTCCAGTTGCTTCGTCTAGTATTTTAAGAGTTAGAGGTACTTGTGTTAGTATATGCGATAGCATTGGTGACTTGTTGTTTTATGGGGGATCACCAAATATTGATATTTGGCAAGCACCCGGACCTCCATTTATATATGATATGGGCTATTTAGTTAATAAGAATCATCAGAAAATGAATAATGGTGATAGTTTAAAATCATTGTTATGGTACCAAGAAATGATTATCATACCTGATCCTGGAAATATTAACCGTTTTTATGTATTTACGGCTGGTGTAACTACTCCAACTGTTGGATTCTTTTATAATGTTGTTGATTTATCATTAAATGGGGGACTTGGGAAAGTAATTCAAAAAAATGTACAATTAAAAAGTTTTAAAGTTGATGATGGATTAGCTGCAGTTAAGCATGGTAATGGAAGAGATTGGTGGATTGTGATGAAGCAATGGGAAAATACAGTTGCTCATAATACATTTTATTTTTATTTAGTTACTCCTTCTGGTTTATCTGGACCATTTATTCAAAGCATAGGAACTCCTGTAATAGCAGGTTTTCAAAGATTTAAATTTTCTAAAGATGGAACAAAACTTTATACTACCACTCCTGATAATTTAATAGAGCAATATGATTTTGATCGCTGTACAGGATTATTGTCGAACGCGCAACAATTAAGTCCAGTAAGTTCAACTACGTCTAAATTTTATTGGAGTTTCGCTGTTTCACCCGATGGAAGTAAAATGTACACTAGTTGCCCATATCAAACATCTAATCAGGATACTTCCTATTTGGTGCAGTATGATTTGAATGCTTCAAATTTTTTATCAAGTGCTGATACCTTATTTGCTCTTCCTGATCCTTATATAATGGGCTTGTTACAGCTGGGACCAGATGATAAGATTTATTTAAGTTCATTTTCTGATACACCAGATTGTGAATTTGATTATTTATATTGTGATACAACTCGAAATTATGTGACAGACAATATTTCGGTTATTAATTCACCTGATAGTTTAGGTACTGCATGTAACTTTCTTCCATTTAGCTTTAATTTAGGTGGGCATCGGGCATATCCTGGTTTACCTAACAACCCCAACTACGAGTTAGATGCCTTACTTGGGAGTGCATGCGATACGCTTAATGTAGGGTTAAATGAGCTTGTTCAATCAAACAAAAATGAGTTGGTAGTTTATTACGATACACCTTGGCAAACAGCTTTTATAAATGCAAAAGGATTAAAAGGTAAAAATTACAAATTGCAACTATTTAATTTAAATGGTCAGGTTATTTTAGAAGAATCAGGAAAATTAGATTCAGAATATTATACAAAAAATGCTATACTCTCATCTTTTGCCGATGGGATGTATATTGTGAGATTGAGTACGGAGAAGGAGGTTTTGGTGGCGAAATTTGTGAAATAGATTTGAAGATTTTATAATTTGAAAATTTGAAAATGCCCCCCAATGGAAATAAATTAAAAATTACGAATTACGAAAAAAATAATGTGTTAGATAAAATTCTATTATAATCTACGATTGTAATCAGAGGAGTGCTGTTGGGGTCAAGCGAAATGAATTAAAAATTACGAATTACGAATTACGAAAAAAATAATGTGTTAGATAAAATTCTATTATAATCTAAGATTGTAATCAGAGGAGTGCGGTTGGGGTCAAGCGTAAGTGCGAACTATCAATGGGTTGACCGATGAAGAAAATAGAAACCAATGCCAATTATATTTCACTTAATAGCGATTGAAGGTTGCACATAGTTTAATTGATAGTTGGTTACGCTTGTGTCTTTTTCTTTGGTTCGTTTCTTTTGGACAAGCAAAAGAAATGAACAAACAAAAAGGGGACACTCAAATACGAGATTACAACAAAACCACTAAGTTGGAAATATCAAGCATTTTTTCAAACGAAAAGTTAAGCAATAAATTTCAAAAGCCTCCCTCGGTCCCTCCAAAGGCCGTATGTTTGTAAAGCATAAGTTCCAGAATGTTATTAATTTTAGATAGCGGTCTAAACAATAATAAACTGAAACTTATGCAAACACAAAATAACAAATTGGATTTCAATGGTCAAAATATTTATGTAGGT
>JANPGA010000169.1:0-9699 GCA_031423735.1 Bacteroidota bacterium
GGCTATGCAGGATGCAACAGCTCAAATGGCACTCCTCCAGTTTATGCAGGCTGGTCGCCCGAAGGTGGCTGTTCCAAGTACCGTGCATTGCGATCACCTCATCCAAGCCGAAACTGGCGCAACCGCAGATCTTGCAAAAGCGCTCGATAAAAATAAAGAAGTCTTCAATTTCCTCTCATCAGTATCCAATAAATACGGAATCGGTTTCTGGAAGCCAGGCGCTGGTATCATCCACCAAGTAATCCTCGAAAATTATGCTTTCCCTGGCGGATTGATGATCGGAACGGATAGTCATACTGTAAATGCCGGCGGTCTTGGAATGGTTGCCATTGGTGTGGGTGGTGCTGATGCTTGTGATGTGATGGCTGGTCTGGTTTGGGAGTTAAAATTCCCTCGTGTTATCGGTGTGAAACTCACTGGTAAACTAAACGGCTGGACATCCGCAAAAGATATTATCCTTAAAGTTGCTGGTATCCTCACTGTAAAAGGTGGTACTGATGCAATTGTTGAATATTTTGGTGAAGGTGCTGATAGCCTTTCATGTACAGGTAAAGGTACCATCTGTAACATGGGTGCTGAGATTGGTGCTACTACTTCTATCTTCGGTTATGATGATAAAATGGGTGAGTACTTACGTGGAACAAGTCGTGCCGCTGTTGCTGATTTAGCAGATGGCGTTCGTTCATCACTTCGTGCGGATGATGATGTGTATGCAAATCCTTCAAAATATTTTGATCAAGTTGTTGAAATTAATTTAGATGAATTAGAGCCACATATCAACGGTCCGTTTACTCCAGATTTAGCTTGGCCGCTTAGTAAGTTCGCTGCTGCTGTTAAGGAAAACGGATGGCCAGCACAGTTAGAAGTTGGTTTGATTGGTTCTTGTACAAATTCTTCTTACGAAGATATTTCTCGTGCTGCTTCTCTTGCTAAACAAGCTGTTGATAAAGGTCTGAAAGCAAAGAGTGAATTTACAATTACACCGGGCTCTGAGTTAGTGCGCTATACCGTAGAACGTGATGGCTTCCTAAAAATATTTGAAGACATGGGCGGAATGGTTCTTGCCAATGCTTGCGGTCCTTGTATCGGACAATGGGCTCGTCATACTACTGATCCTAATCGTAAAAATTCTATCATCACTTCTTTTAATCGTAACTTCGCGAAACGTAATGATGGAAATCCAAATACACATGCATTCGTTGCATCTCCAGAAATCGTTACAGCATTAGCTATCGCCGGTGATTTAACTTTCAATCCAATCACTGATACGTTAACAAACGCGAAAGGTGAGAAGGTGAAATTAGAGGAGCCAAGTGGATTAGAAATGCCTCCTAAAGGTTTCGCTGTTGAAGATGCAGGATATCAAGCTCCAGCTGCTGATGGAAGTAATGTTACTATCGCAGTGAGTCCAACTTCTGATCGTTTGCAATTGTTAGATCCATTTGCTGCATGGGAAGGTATTGATTTGAAAGGATTACGTTTGTTGATAAAAGTAAAAGGCAAATGTACAACCGATCATATTTCAATGGCAGGACCATGGTTAAAATATCGTGGACATTTAGATAACATCAGCAACAATATGTTGATTGGCGCTCTTAATATTTTTAATGAGAAAACCGATAATGTAAAAAATCAATTAGATGGAACCTATAATGCTGTTCCTGCTGTTCAACGTGCATACAAAGCCGCACACATTGGCACCATCGTAGTTGGTGATGAAAATTATGGTGAAGGATCTAGTCGTGAGCATGCTGCGATGGAGCCACGTTTCTTAGGTGTTCGCGCAATACTTGTAAAATCATTTGCTCGTATTCATGAAACCAATTTGAAGAAACAAGGAATGCTTGCACTTACTTTTGCAAACAAAGAAGACTACAATAAAATTCAGGAAGATGATACATTAGAAATTCTTGGATTAACATCATTCACTCCAGGAGTTCAATTAACGATTGCATTGAATCATAGTGATGGTAGTCGTGAAGAATTTAAAGTGAATCATACTTACAACGAAAATCAAATTGAGTGGTTTAAAGCGGGTGGCGCATTAAATATTATTCGTTCACAAGTTGGTGCATAATCATTAAAATAAATTTTGGAAGCCGGTCGTTTGATCGGCTTTCGTTTTGTGTAGGATTAATGTAAATAAATTATACCTACTTAAACTACTAAATAGAATTAGTTACTTTTATAAAAATCATTGATTTCATGAAAAATTGTATTCTCATTTTAAGTGTTCTTATTTGGTTCGCTGCTTGTAAGAAAAGTGAAGAAACTCCTGGGAGTCCTTTGTTTGTGGATTTTAAGGTTGCTGGAAATACTGGAGTAACAAGTTTGCCAAAGTCTGTAACATTTACTGCTGATATTCCTGATATTGCCGATTCGGTTAGTTGGGATTTTGGTGATAGTACTACAGCAAAAGGTGCAACAGTAAACCATACTTATTCGAGATATGGAACCTATCAAGTAACTATTACTGGAAAAAAAGGTTCGCGAGTAGGTACTGCTACAAGAGTTATTCCTGTTACTATATTTAAAAAATTTCAAATCAACAGAATCGATATTCTTAAAACCGAGCCGTATGCATCAGGTGGTTTAACTTGGGATTCGGGAAGTGATAAACCTGATTTAACTACAGAAATTACAATGCCCGACTCATTATATCGTTCTAAAACCGTTTTGTTTGACATTGATACAGGAACAATTAACATCATTCCACCTCTTGGTACCAAAATTCTTGATGGTGCTGTACATATCGAAATCCTTGATTATGATAGTTCAAGTGTTCCTAATAAAAAATTTATGGGTTTTGTAGAATTCAATATTTCAGATTATATATTTCCTACTATGTCCAATACTGCCACTCTTAATCTGACGCGATATAATACTAGTTTAAAAGTTACTATCAGCTGGGTGCCTTAATTGATTAGATACCTTTCCAAACACAGAATTTGCTTTTACGAACTAATTTTCTTTATTTTTATCCCTGAAGATTATGGGAATATTAATAAAAGGCGATAAAAAGATGGTTAATGCTTGGGCTATCTACGACTGGGCAAATTCTGCTTATTCGTTAGTAATTACCTCTGCATTATTTCCAATTTACTTTAATGCAATTACAAAAAAGGGTGCTTCAAGTAATGTAGAATTTCTTGGTCGAACTTTTAATAGTGATTCATTACAAACGTATTCTATTTCCTTAGCATTTTTAATTATTGCTGCGCTTTCGCCGATGTTATCTTCAATTGCAGATTATGGCGGACATAAAAAAAAGTTCATGTTTTTCTTTAGTACACTAGGCGCAATTTCTTGCTCATCCTTATATTTCTTTACTAGTTTGGAAACTTTATGGATTGGTGTTTTGGGTTCTGGATTAGCAGCTATAGGTTATGCGGGAAGTATTGTATTTTATAATGCATTTCTTCCAGAGATTGCAGAACCTGTTGATCAAGATAGAGTGAGTGCTAAAGGATTTGCATTAGGATATATTGGTAGTTCATTGTTACTCATCTTTTGTTTAACGATGATCCTTTTTCCACAATGGTATGGAAATATTGAAAGTGGATTTGCTACACGATTATCTTTTTTATTGGTAGGAGTGTGGTGGTTTGGATTTGCACAAATTACATTTAATGCTTTGCCAGATAATGTTTACAACAGAAAGCCTGAAGGGAATATTTTTTCGAAAGGATATCTTGAGTTAAGAAAAGTATGGAATGAATTAAAGGATACTCCACAATTGAAAAGATTTTTAGCTTGCTTTTTCTTTTACAATATGGGTACACAAACAGTAATGTATGTTGCTACTCTTTTTGGAACAAGTGAATTGAAATTAAAATCAGATATTCTTATTATGATTATTTTAATTATTCAATTTGTTGCGATTGGTGGAGCCTATTTATTTAGTAGTTTATCAAAGAGATTTGGAAATATTCGAGCATTAGGGATCGCTATTGTAATTTGGGTTTTCATTTGTATTGCAGCATATTTTTGTAATAAGAAGTACGGTGTTGATGAACAAACAATGTTTATTGGATTGGCGGCTGTTGTTGGATTAGTAATGGGAGGAATCCAAGCATTATCACGCTCCACATATTCAAAACTTTTACCTGAAACTATTGATCATGCCTCATACTTTAGCTTTTATGATGTTTGTGATAAGGTAGGAACAGTTTTAGGAACTTTTATCTTCGGTTATATCAATGAGTTTACTGGAAGTATGCGTGATTCTATTGTTGTACTTGCAATATTCTTTCTGATTGGTATAATTTTGCTGATGAGAATTCATAAAATTAATACTGAAACACCAAGCTTAGCTTAAATTATTATTTCTTTAAAAACGAAAAATCTTGATAGTCGATATATTTATTCCTTGTTACATAGATCAATTTTATCCAGGCACTGCACTAAATATGGTGAAGGTTCTAGAGAAGTTAAGTTGTGGTGTAAATTATAATACAGATCAAACATGTTGTGGACGTCCTGCCTTTGAAGATGGGTATTGGGATCATTGTAAAGAGGTAGGGGAGAAGCTTATTCGTGAATTTCAAGATGAACGTTATATTGTTTGTCCGGGTGCAGGATGTGTTGCAACTGTTAAAACGCAATATCCTTCCCTGTTTCATAATTCGGCATTACATAATGAGTATAAGCTCGTGCAAAAGCATATGTATGAATTGTCTGATTTTTTGGTTAACATTTTGAATGTTTCAGATATTGGCGCTAGTTATAATGCTAAGGCAGTTTTCATGGATGCTTGTCCTGCAATTCATGAGCTTGGAATAAAAGACGCACCGCGTCATTTGTTGGCAAACATAAGAGGTTTAGAACTCATAGAAATTCAAGGCTCATTGCCATGCTGCGGAATGGGAGGAGGTCTTGATCGTAGAAACGAAACCTTAAGTGTTCAAATGGCAAACGAATTTTTAACTTCCGTTAAAAATTCCGGAGCCTCCGTAATTATTTCCACCGATTACCAATGCCTAATGCATTTAGATGCCGTAATCAAAAAACAAAATGAACCTCTAAAAGTTGTTCACATTGCCGATGTTCTTGCTTCCGGATGGGAGTGAAATTAATTAAGAATTAAGAATTCAGAATTGATGACCTTGCCTGAAATAGGTTGACTTTTTTATTAGTAATTCAAATATATGTTGTTTTAATGTTATTTTTTCTTTTTTGCTACTTTTTTCTTTTTGTTAACAAGTGTAATTTTGTTAATAAGTATGCTCCCATTTATATATATTTAAGGGTGGTCGTTCTGTTGGCAGACAGTTTTTAATGTAATCCTCAAATGCATTTGGAGTCATCATTTTAAGACTCTTATGTGGTCTTTCGTTATTATACCATTTGACAATTTTTTTTGATAACGTCTGCAAATTAGTTTCTGTTAAATTATGTTCGAAGTAATACTCGTATTTTAATGTTCCTTGAATGCGTTCAACGTATGCATTTTCTTGAGCAATTTTACACATGCTAATTTTGAAGCCGGCTTCTTTAAGCATTTTTTTATGAGCTTCACTGATATATTGACTTCCTCTGTCCGAATGAAATATACACTCTGAGAGATTAGCGTCGGCTCTTATTTTTAATGCTTTATTCAACCCTAATACATTTTCTATCGCTCTTAAACTTTTTGACAGATGAAGAGTAAGTAGTTTTTTTGAATAGATATCTTCAATTGTAACTCCATAATAATCGACTCCTTCTACTGACAAATAAAAAATATCTGATTGCCATACTTTGTTGATATTATCTATCGTGATACCTTCAATTAAGTTAGGGTAAACTTCTACTCTTTGGCTCCAGGTTGTTCGATGTGTATTTCGCTTTATTTTAAGTTTAAATCCATTAGCAAATCCAATTTGTTCAAATTTATCTCTACCAATTGCTAAGTTTTCCTTAAGTGTATAGTAAATCTTCCTACATCCCATACGCTTATGGTGCTTGCGTATCTGGTTGATAACCTTTACTGCTTTCGAAGAGATTTCTGCTCTTTTACTTTGAGCCTTTCTGTATTTAAATAATGCTTGCTTAGAAAGACCAGCTATCAAATGGAGATCCTTTAACTTAATCGTATGCTTATGACCCTTATTTAACCGGAACCACTCTAAGGCTTCTTTTGTAAATTTTTTTTTAAATCCGTTTTATACTCATCATTTGCCAACTCAATGACTTTGTTTAACAACTCGATTTCAAGTTGTTTTCGACCTAATGACGCTTCAAGCTCCTGAATGCGCTTTTCCAATTCTTTACTTTGATATGCTTCGCTTTTTTCTTGCACAACCATGATTCTATTCCTTTGTAAATATCGACTATATTTATAAATCCAAGGATAAATTGTGGTTTGATGAACGCAAAGTTCCTGACTAGCCCTTAAGACTGTACAAAGACCTTGTTCAATATCCTTTACTACCTGCTTTTTAACAGCCTCACTGAAATATTTCTTTGGCCGTAATTGTGTTTTCTTTTCCATAAGTTGACTTTTTTATCCCTGCTTTTGGTCAACCTATGTCAGGCACGCACATTAATTCTTAATTCTTAATTCTTAATTCTTAATTCTTAATTCATTTTCTATTCTCTAAAGAAACGAATCATATCAGTCGATCCTACATTTTGAAAGCCTGCATTTCGAAGCATGGTAATCAATTGTCCTCTATGAAAGGTTCCGTGATTCATTACGTGCATAATTATTTCTTCGATGGTATTTTGATAAGCTGTACCATCAATTGAATGAAATTTAATATTGGAAAGATGGTCTTCTTCTTGCAAATTTTCGGCAAACCTTACAAAACCTGATGAGCTTTCTAAAAATAATTCTAATGCTTCCGCCAAGGTTCCTGTGAAAGAGTGACTAGGCCAAGTGGATGTAGATTCTCTTTTTAAACGCTTCATCCAAATTTCTTGTGCATCCCAAGTATGATAAAGTGTTTTACGTATAGTTGGAAAACTACTTATTAATGTTTCATCTGCAATAGTATCTCCTGCATCTGTTATAAATTGAACAATTTTAGTATTAGCCCATAAATTATATTGGGTTAACGAAATTAAATGTGCTGCCATCGCTTTGTTTTTATTCGAAAATATAGAAGATTTCAATAAATTTTGTCGAATTGTGTTATTTTTAAAAAAAAGAGTAGTTTTACTTAAAATATAATTATATGAAAAAGTTCATGATCATCTGTTTATTGTTCCTTTTTGGAGGTTCTAAAATTGTTTCTGCTCAGTGCTTATCTGGAAATTATACGATAGGTCCAATAGGAGCAAATTACACCAGCTTTACAGCTGCAATAAATGATCTTGTTGCAAATGGAATTTGTGGACCAGTTGAGTTTTTAGTTGCCCAAGAAACATATAATGAACAATTAACTATTCCATATATTCAAGGCGTTTCTGATGTATCTAGAATTGTATTTAAAAGTAATCCTGCAAATTTAAATAAACCAATTATTATTAATTCACCAGCTTTTACGAATCCTTATTTGTTACTTCTTGACAGTGCAAATTATATAACGTTTGATGGTTTGTGGTTAAATTATGGCGATCCCGGAGTAAGTGTTCCATATGAAAGTGCTACAATTTTACTACGAAATAGTGCAAGCCATAATACAATTAAAAATTGTGAGCTATATGCGGGCAGTCAAACTGGTAGGCCGAAAGTTTGGAGTTGCGAATGGTATCCTGCTCCCACATCAATAAATGACAATGAATTATCCAACTGTGAAATATTATTGGGAGATGTAAAATTCAGAGGCGATGGAGTTTCATCCGGTAACAACAGGATAACTGATAATTTTTTCGGTGAAGGAGGATTATTATCCATGGCATCAGTGGGTTCATTTGAAATCAGCAATAATACTTTTCAAAATGTAACACCTACCTCTACAGGACCCGCAATTTCTATTGGTGGTAGCGACAGTGAAGCTGTTGTTAACGGTAATAAATTAGTTGGTGAGTGGTCAACCGGAATCAGCGTTTCCGGGGGCTATGCGGTCTCAACGATTCTTATCAGTAATAATATGATTACTTGCGGTACAACAAATGCTGACATTAAAGGGATTAGTATTTTTAGTGTCACCAATGCAAAGATTTATAATAACAATGTAGGAATTTATTCAACTGTAAATCCCGGTTATGATGCAGCATTATATATGCAGAGCTCAACAAATATTGATTTGAAGAATAATATTTTTGCAAATTTTGCAGGGAACAGCGTTATGTATATTACTCAGGGCTTGCAAGGCTTTAGAAGCAACAACAATGATCTTTTTACAACCGGAGATACGCTTATTACGATGAACGGTGTGAAATTTAAAGATCTTGCGGCATGGCAAGCTAATTTCCGTTCTAGAGATACCAATTCCTATTCTGTTAATCCTTTATTTACAGATACTAATGATTTGCATGTAAATCAACTTGCATTAAGGAATAAAGCAGTTTCTTTTCCGGAAGTGAAGTATGATATCGATCGAGAACCACGTAATGCAAAGCCGGATATTGGTGCTGATGAATTTTCTGCTGTTACTGATTCTGTTTGGCCTGGTGATGCAAATGATGATGGCATTTGTGATGCAAATGATTTAATACCTATTGGAATGTATTTTAATGAGCAAGGACCTGGTAGAGTTCCTTTCTCAAATTCATGGGTGGCGTACGCGGCTCAAATGTGGAATGTGCAAATACCAAATTTTAATGATGCTAAATTTGCCGATTGCAATGGAGATGGAATCGTGAATCTAGATGATACTTTAGCATTTACAATTAATGGCGGTAATTCTCATCCATTAAGAACTAAGGCATTTAACAGTTTAAGTAATAAAATGGCTTATGTGAATTTTCTTTCCGACACAATAAATAATGGCTCCTACTTAAATGCTTCTCTCGAATTTGATCCATTTGTTGGTGGCTTACATGATAGCATTTATTCATTTAATTTCTCATCATTATTATCTCCAACTATAGTTTTATCAAACTCTCTTTATGTTGATCATTACATTCCTTCTTGGGGAAATTATGCTACTGATTATATAACACGTAGTTCATTAAATTCAAATAAATTTTCAATTTCTGCAACAGCAATTAATCATCAAAATAACATATCTGATCAAATTCATTTTCATTTTGGCTTTAATGTGATCAACTCAACGGGTGTTGGATTTTGGTATAAGATTCCTGTTGTGGATTTTAAGGTGTATGATCGTTTAGGTAATATTCTTGATTATAATTTGGTTTCTGATTCCATATATGTAACAACAATTACAAGTATCGAAGAAAACAATATTCATGCTTCATCTCTTTATGTACAGAATAATAATACTATAACCTTTATTTCTCCTGTAAACAAATTTAGATTGTACGATGTAACTGGTAGATTGATTATTGAAAAGGAAAATTTAAAAATTGGAAATGAAATTCAGATTCCTTCCAGCAATAGCAATTTATATGTAATTCAGATGGAAAAAGATTCTAAAATTATTAGAGATAAAATTTTAGTTGAAGGGAATCATTAAAATTAAAAATTACGAATTACGAATTACGAAAAAAAATAGCTAGCATGAGTGTGCGGCTGTGGTTAAATAAATTAAAAATTACGAATTACGAATTACGAAAAAAAAATGCTAGCTATTTTTTTTCGTAATTCGTAATTCGTAATTTTTAATTTTAATGATTCCCTTCAACTAAAATTTTATCTCTAATAATTTT
>JANPGA010000170.1:0-10869 GCA_031423735.1 Bacteroidota bacterium
GTACAAGTAGTAGTAAATGCTTATCGAAATGGAGCTAATGAATATATTCTAAAAAACGAGAATATGGTTATTAATTTAGATAATGCAATTACAAACTTAGTAATGAATGTTACTTTGAGAAAAGAAGTTGCTTTATTACAAGAGCAAATAATCGATAGACATAAATACTCTAATATTATTGGCAATAGTAATGCGGTATTAAGAGTGTTGCGACTTATACAAAAAGTTGAAAACAACAACATGATGGTATTGGTTACTGGTTTAAGTGGAACTGGAAAAGAATTAGTTGCAAAGGCATTACATTATAATTCGATCCGTTCAAGAAAACCATTTGTAACTGTAAATATGGGTGCCATTCCTGAAGAATTAATTGAAAGTGAATTGTTCGGTCATGAAAAAGGAGCATTTACAGATGCACGTGAACGTAGAATTGGAAAATTTGAAGAAGCTGACGGCGGAACCATATTTCTTGATGAAATTGGAGAGATGGATTTAGGATTACAATCGAAGTTATTACGTGTATTGCAAGAAAAAGAAGTAACTCGTATTGGAAGTAACAAAACCATGAAACTTGATTTTAGGTTAATTGCTGCAACAAATAGAAATTTAGCTACAGAAGTTAAAGAAGGCCGATTCCGTGAAGATTTATTCTATAGAATTCAAGGATTTTTAATCCACCTTCCTCCTCTTAATCAACGTGGCGATGATATAATTTTACTTGCCAAACACTTCTTACAAGAATTTTGTACTCAAAATAAAATTCCTCTAATTACTATTTCGAAAGAAGCTTGTAAATTTATGCTAGACTATAATTGGCCAGGTAATATCCGTGAATTAAAAGCTGTAATAGAACGCGCTACTTTAATGGCAGAAAATTCAACCATAACAAGAGAAGATTTAACATTTGTTACTGCCTAAATAAAAATAAATAAACTTAAATCCCTAAAGAATAAACTCTTTAGGGATTTTTTGTTTTTAATACTAACTAATTATAGAATTCATCGTATACTGATTTATCAAAAAAAAGCCAATGAAGAATAAAGCAAATAATAAACGACTCAAGTTAGAGCCTAGGACAACTCAAAAATTAACGATGCGTTACAAGGTAATTGCATCATCGATATTGGGTATGATGGCCGTTTCATTTATTTATTTAAATTTTTCACAAAGCGAAGTATCAAAAGCTGATGATAAGAATAAAGACAATAAAATAACTTACCGAACGACGGATATAGTGGTACCACAAAGAATGCTTCTTGATGCCACTTCTATAGAAAGAACTACATCGGTTGAGAATAAAACAAATCCTCAAAACAAAATGGCTGTCGCATCACGTGCCTCTGATATTTTTTTAGCTAACGAACAATAATCATTTAACGAAGAATCTGTGAAAAAATCGAAACTAATTATAATTGCTATTTTATTTTTTTATATAAATATGTATTCGGCTACAAAAACCAGTACAGGTACTGGTAATTGGAATACAGCAGGAACCTGGACTCCTTCAGGTGTACCTGCATCAACAGATGATGTAATTATTACAAGTTCTCATGTTGTCACAATGAATGCTGATTTAACATGTAAATCAGTAACAGTTGGATCAAGTGCTTCTTTAAGTTTTAGTGGTAACAAAACTTTAACTATTTCCGGTGCAGCTGGCCTTACTAATAATGGAATAGTTACAGTAAGTTCAGGTAATCTTTTACTTTCTACATCTGGAGCCACATTTTCTTTAAGTGCTGGTTCAACATTAACTTGGAACCCATCAACAAACACCTTAGCTGCTGCAACATTGTTTACAAATGGCGCAGAAAGTTTTGCATCGACAAGTAATTTAATAATGAGCAAATGGTATGATATGAACGTGGGATTAGGTACTGTTGTTGGATGCAATTTTGGCAATTTAAAAATTATGACCGCTGGTACTTGGCATATGAATAATAGTTTACAAACACGTTCAGTTATTGGTGCATTAACAATACAATCATCTTATGTTATTCTTGACGAATCAAGTTCAATTAGCACTACAAATATAGGATCAATTGTTTTAGCAAATTCATCTTCTTACCTTGATTTCATTGATGGTACACATTCAGGATCCTTTACTGTAAATACTGCAAGCATAAATATAACCGGTGGGGAATTAGATTGCATGTATTTAACTGGAACTGGTAATTGCACCTTAAATGTTTCTGGAAATGTAACACTTGCAAGTTCTGGAAAACTTATGGGAACACGAAGTCATAATGGAAACACCATAATTAATATATCCGGAAATCTAACAAACACTTCTGGAACATTTTATGGATCATATTTTGGAAATGGAAACTCTACAGTGTCAATTACTGGAAGTTTAAGTGTAACGTCTGGGTCCTTTTTTGGCGTAAGATCAGGCAGTGGAAATTCTATGTTAACAGTTTCAACTGATATGACGCTTACCGCTGGAAAACTTTATGGCTCCTACTCAGGAAGTGGGAATTCAACAATTTCAATAAGTGGGAATTTAACACTTTTAAAATCTGGTGCAACCTATAGCGAATATTATAATATCGTTGATGGAAATGGAACAGCTACAACTACTATAACAGGAAACTACAGCAATCAAGGTTATTTTGATTTAATATGGAACACTGGAGTATCTGGAGTAGGAAATGGAAATTCATCAATGACAGTTGGCGGTACTTTTACTCAATCGGATGGTGATTTTAGAGGTGTTTGGAATTTAACAACTACAAACGCAGGAACATGTAGTATAACAATGAATAACATTAATTTTACAGGTGGAGTATTTATGGTTTATTATGCTGTTTCTTCAACAACAATAACAAACACGTTTTTAATTAATGGAAATTTAAGTATTAATTCTGCAAACTCATCAGATGTATTTAGAGGTATTGGATTAGGTGTTTTATCCTCAATAAATAATGCCGCAACAATTAATACAACAATAACAGGAACTACTAGTATTGCTGGAAATAGTACAGCTGAATTTTCAAACAATGTTGGTTTCGGAAATGAAACATTAACAACAACTGGTAATATCACCTTAACAGGAGGTACTAATAAATTTCATAATGGTAATCATACTTTTACTTGGAACCATGCTGGCAACATTTCAATATCAGGTGGCACTAATTATTTTTCTTCAGAAGCAGGAGTAGCGACTACAAATATTTCAGGGAACTTAACTTTAAGTGGTGGTATATTATCAACAAAATCAAAAGGTGGAGCCTCAACAGTAAATATTACTGGCTCATTTTCACAAACAGGTGGAACATTATTTCTATTTAATAATTCAACAACTTCTGCTGCAGAAAATATTTCTTTAAATATTGCAGGAGATTTTAGTCAAACGGCTGGAATAATAAATTATAGCGACAATTCAAGTAGTACTGGAGTGTACAGTATAAATTTAACTGGAAACAATTATACAATTGGAGGAACGGGTAGCATGACATCTGCCTCAGCAGGCTCTGGGACTCTTTTCGGATTTCTAAATTTTAATAAGGCTGGCACAATTACATTTACACGCTCTGCAACAACACATTCGATACAACAAGTAAAACAAACTATAAATAATGGTTGCACTTTATTACTTAACTCGGGTAATTTACAAGTTGCATCTTCTTCAACCTCGGGAACTGATTATTTGACTATTGCCAATGGCGGAATACTTAATACAGGTACAAACCAAATTCTGTCTAATGGTACAGCAACAAATTCAGGAATAAATGTAGCCTCCGGAGGAACTATAAAAACAGCAAATGTTAATGGACTTTATGATGGTACAACTAGTGCTACTATCAATTTTACTGGTAATATGAACTTCAATTTAAATGCAAATAGTACTATTGAATATAATGGAGTAGATAACCAAATTGTAACTGGATTAGGAGCAGGAGTTGCAACTCAAACACAACATAAATATGGAATTCTAAAAATAAATTTTGGCGGAACCACTGATGTTGAATATACAAATTTAACAGCAAGCACTAATGTTAGAACTCAACTAATTTTAACAGCAGGAGAACTTAAATTAAATAATTATAATTTAATTGTTGAAGATGGAAGCACATCTGCAATAACAAGAACAAGTGGATACATTAAAAGTGAAACAAACTCAGCAATCAATAATTCTATTATAAAATGGATGAATATGTCGAGTGGTGCACATATTTTCCCGTTTGCAGTAAATAGCACTAGTTATATACCTGTAACATTTTCTCCATCAATTGGAACTGGAGGATATGTTGAAATCTCTACTCGAGGAACAGGATCTGATAATACTCCATTTCCAGGAATATCAAATGTTGGTGCTGTAACAAATATAAATCGACAAGGAACAGATGTATCTGCTGATAATGTTATTGATAGATGGTGGGTAATTAATGCGCCAGGATTTACAAGTGATGTAACACTTTCTTATAGAGGCTCTGAAAATTCAACATCATCAGCCAATGCAAATGGAAACTTCGCAATGCAATACTGGGATGGTACAAGATGGTCGGCAGGAGCTGGAACAGCGGCTGGTGTTACCTCTGGAATAGGAACAATTTCCATTTATGGCACATCGAATTTCTCACCATTTTTATTGGTAAGTACAAATGGTGCACTACCAATAAAGCTATTAAATTTTGACGTAAAACTTTTAAATGATGAAGTAGCAATAAATTGGAGTACAGCAAGTGAAAAAGACAATGACTTCTTTAATGTAGAACGTTCAGAAGATGGAAAAACATTTCATGAATTAAGTCGCGTAAAAGGTGCTGGCACAAGTCATACAACAAAATTTTATAATTCAGTTGATAACAATCCAGCTCAAGGCAAATCCTATTATAGATTAAAACAAACAGATTTCAATGGTGCTTTCACCTATTCACCTATTCGTGTAATTACAAATGAGTTGAACGGAAGAATTTTTAATTCACCACTTGAGGTCCTTTCATTTGGACCAAATCCATTTAAAGAACAGTTCACTGTAAACTACAAAAAAACTGAAGCTAGTGAAACGCGAATAATGATTATTAATATGGGCGGACAAATTGTATTTGATGAAACACGAAATGATACAGAAGGCTCAAATAGTTTTGATTTTATTGATGATAAAAATCTTGCACCTGGAAACTATATTTTAAATCTTGTTTCTGGTTCAGAAAAAATTACACGTAAAATAGTTAAAACATCTAATTAGTTATTCATCCGTCATTAAAGCAAAAAAAATAATGAAACTTAAATTAAGAACAACACAGAAAATTTCTACCCTTCAAAAATTTGCAATGATTGGTGGTAGCGCATCTATTCTTGCTTTGGTAATCTACATAACTGTTGGAATAAACTCTGCTGATGTGGAAGACACCTATGCTAGTCATCGCAATTTAATGGTAAATGATCCCATCAATAATGGAGAAGTAATTAATGGTTTTACATGGGATGAAAACAACCCTTTAAAAGCTGATGTTGGCGATGATGCACTTTCAATAAATGTAAATGCTGAATGTATTCAAGGAGGGACCGATAGTTCTTTTGGATTAAGTGCAGGAAACACAATGAAAGATATTGATCTTCATCTTAAGCATTCTGATGAATTTAATAGTGATGGAATTGATATTGCTATAGATTTTAAAAGAATGGAAGAATCAGGTAATTTTTATACAAGAGGTAATCAATTTAATTTTGGAATGCAAGATGGAAAAATCATTATCCAATATAAACTAACAGCGCCAAATGGAAAATCATATATGGTGGATGAAAAAACAAGTTATGAAATTCCGTTGGATCAAGAGTTCAGAAATTATAGATTTATTTATAATGCAACTAAAGGAAAAGGAGAAATATTAGTTAATAATGCAACTGTATGGTCGAACCAAAGTGTTGAAATGGCTAGATTAACTTGGAAAACCAATGATGATGTTATAATAGGAAATAAAATGAATGGTAGTGGAAAAGCTATCGCCATTTTCGATAATCTTGTTATTCGTAAAACAGGTAGCACAAATAGTGTCCCAATGGAATTATTAAGCTTCTCTGCTGAACTTCAAGGACCCGAAGTTTTAATAAACTGGCATACAGCAAAAGAAATGGGTACTGATTATTTTAAGATTGAAAGAAGTACAGATACTAAAAATTTTGATGAGATTGGTAGAGTAACTGCAGCAGGAAGATCTCAAACGTTAAAAGCATACTCTCTTTTAGACAAAACTCCAGTAATTGGAGTCAGTTATTATAGACTTGCACTAGGAAACAGTACTTCAAAATCAGTTTGGATGCCTGTGATAGCGCTAAGATTGAGACCAGACATGCTCCAATCCGCATCCACAACAAATCCTGGAGTTTCAATATTGGATCCACAAAAATGATGATACTCTATAATAAAAAAAGCCCGATAGCATAGTGTTATCGGGCTTTTTTTATGTAATAAAGAATTTCTACTTTTGCCGTTCAACTAAAACATAACATTATGGGATTCATCAAAGAATTTAAAGATTTCGCTATGCGTGGAAATCTTATTGACTTCGCAGTCGGCGTTGTTGTTGGGGGAGCATTTGGAAAAGTAACTTCATCATTTGTCGATGGTATGGTAATGCCTGTAGTGGGTAAATTAATCGGTGGTGCCGATTTCTCTGAATTAAAATATAAAATTCAAGATGGTGGAAAAGAAGTAATGGATGCTGCAGGCAACATCACAACAAAAGCAGTTCCTGAAGTGTTTATAAAATACGGAGAGTTTATTACTACAATTATTGATTTTATGGTAGTAGCTTTCGTCATGTTTTTAGTAATAAAGGCGATGAATAAAATGAAAGAAAAAGAAGCAGAGGCTCCTGCTGCTCCTCCTGCTCCAACAAAGGAAGAGACATTATTAACAGAAATTCGTGATCTATTAAAAAAATAATTAATAAGATATCGACTAGTTACAATTCACTAAAAAATTATGAAAAAAATTATACTATCGTTAATAGTATCGACATTAATTTGTCATATAAGTAACGCTCAAACCCCTGCAGGAAAGGATACGATCTGGAGGAAAGGTGGAATAACCGCATTAAACTTTAATCAAGTTAGCTTAAGCAACTGGGCAGCAGGTGGAAACAATGCAATATCTTTAAATGCATTGATGAATTTATTTGCTAATTATAAAAGAAATAAAATTGCATGGGATACTAATTTAGATTTAGCTTATGGAATAGTGAAACAAGGAGATCAGGATGTTCAAAAAAATGAAGATAAAATTGATTTAACTTCAAAAATTGGATATGATGCACATAAAGCACAATGGTATTATACCTTTCTATTTAATTTCAAATCACAATTCGATAAAGGTTATGCATTCCCTGATGATTCTACAGTAATATCTAAATTTGGGGCTCCTGCTTATGTATTAGCATCAATTGGTATGGATTACAAACCAAGCAATAACTTCTCAATGTTCATTTCTCCAATAACAGCAAGATATATCATAGTAAATGACCAAAATTTAGCTGATGCAGGTTCTTATGGCGTTGACAAAGCTGAGTATGACGGTTTAGGTGCTAAAATAAAAGATGGTAAAAAATTGCGTGCTGAATATGGAGCGTACTTTAATTCTAGATTTCAAAAAGAAATTGTTACTAATGTTACATTAATGACGAAACTTGAATTATTTAGTAATTATGCTGAAAAACCTCAAAACGTAGATGTGAATTGGGAAATATTATTAGCGATGAAAGTAAATAAGTATATCACTGCAAGTGTTTATACTCAATTAATTTATGATGATAATACTCCTGTACCATTGTATGAAGGTACTGGATTAACTAAGGTAGCATCAGGATTTGGACCAAGAACGCAATTTAAAGAAGTAATAGGTGTAGGATTTGCCTATAAATTTAATGGCGTGACCGTAAAATAATTAAATATTTTAATATTTTAGAAAAGGCTTGTCAATACGACAAGCCTTTTCTATTTTCGATAAATGGGATTAACACTTTATAAATCTTCGGCTGGGTCAGGAAAAACATTCACACTTGTTAGACTTTACCTAGAAAAGGTAATAAAATCTCCATCAATTTTCAGAAGTATTCTTGCTATTACTTTTACAAATAAGGCAACTGAAGAAATGAAAACCAGGATAATAAAAGAACTTGATGTATTAGCAGCAGGCTCTGAATCTCCACATTTAATTCATTTATTAGATAAAACGAAATTAACTGAAGAAGATATTCGTAAAAATGCAAGAACTGTTTTGTTAATGATCCTGCACGATTATTCTTCCTTTTCTGTTTCAACAATAGATAGTTATTTTCAAGTATTGGCTCGAACTCTTGCTCGTGAATTACACCTTCCTGTAAAATATGAAATTGAATTGGATCTTGATGCTATTTGTGATGCAATTTCAAATAATTTATTATCCGAAGCTGGAAGAGATAACGAAATAACTAATTGGCTTGAACAATTACTTTTAGATCGTGTTGAAAGAGGAAAAACATGGAACATAAAATCTGATCTTAGAAACAAAACAAAACAAATTTTAATAAATAATGATGCGCATTATCAAGCCATAAATAGTAAGCCAGAAATAATTATTAAGCTAATTTCTGAATTAAAAAAACTTAGAAGTGAAGTTGAAGATACTTTAAAAAACATAGGTCAAGAAGGTATAAGTGCAATAACAAAAAGTAATTATACACTTGATTCATTTGCCTATGGCAAGACTGGTGCCATAAACTATTTTTATAAAATCACAAGTAAAACGATATCATCAAAAAATTATCAATTTGGGAATAGAATGGAAGCAGCACTTGCCGATTCCGACACCTTAATTACAAAACCAAATAGAAAAGATGAGAAGTTAGTTGCCCTTGCAAATGAAGTTCTTCACCCCCTACTCTGTCAAGCAATCGATTTCTATAAAGAAAAAGAAATGATGTATTTGTCGGCTTGTGAAGTTTTAAAGAACATTTATCTCGCAGGAATATCAGGTTCATTAAATGAAAAAATTAAAAATTTTCGTGATGAATTTCAGCTATTTCTTCTTTCGGATACCACTCGAATGCTACGAGAAATTGTTCATGATAATGATGCCCCGTTTATGTATGAAAAATCTGGTAATACTTATCGTCATTTATTTATTGATGAATTTCAAGATACCAGTATAGAGCAATGGCAAATATTAAAACCATTAATAAGTAATTCACTTGGGAATGGAAATGATGTGCTGCTTGTTGGTGATGCCAAACAATCTATTTATAGATGGAGAGGTGGCAATATGCATCTTTTATTATCAGGAGCTAAAAAAGAATTTATTTCCTTTGCAAGTGTTACCAAGGAATTGAAACTGGATACAAATTATAGAAGTTTAGAAAATGTAGTTAAATTCAACAATAAGTTTTTTTCATTAGCCGCAAAGGTTATGAGCACCATGGATCATGCAGATCCGAACTTATTAAATCAAGCATATGGTGAAGGAGAAATTGAGCAGAAAATTAAATCAGACAATTCTGAAGGTGGATTAATTGAACTTTATTTTTTTGATGCTCCTCCAAGGAAAAATAAAAAATCAGAAAATAATTCTGAAGGTGAGGTGCAAGAAAAATGGAAAGCAAAAGCATTAAAGCAGCTAGATATTACAATAGAAAATTCATTAAATCAAGGATATGAATTACGTGATATCTCCATTCTCGTTCGTACGAAAGTTCATGAACAGGAAATTGCTTTTCATCTGTTAAAAGAGCATAAATATGAATTTATTGCTCCTAACTCATTATTGTTATCCAACAATTATAAAATTCGCTTTATAATAAATACATTAAGATTATTACAAAATTCAAATGACGTTTTACTTCATAGTGAAATAAATTATTTCATTGCGAAGAATTCACTTTATGAAAATTATCAAATACCATTTGATTCTAAAACGACAAAAAACAATATAAGAAATTGGTCGAGTGATGTATTATTAAAACAAAAAAATTATCTGTTAGCCTTACCGATTGACCTTGCTTATAATCAGATTTTACAAATGAGCAATTTAATTAAGTCGGATTCTTTTATAGATCGATTAACTGATATAATTCTAGGATATATTTCATCAAATGGATCTGGAATTTTTGAATTCATAAATTGGTGGGACGAAAATATTGAAACAAAAAATTGGAGTGTAGAGATTCCACAAGCTACAAATGCAATTCGTATTTTATCTATTCATAAATCCAAAGGATTGCAGTTTCCAATTGTTATTATTCCTTTTGCAGATTGGTCAATTGTACCTAAAAATACTTCTGAAATATGGGCACATTCACAAATACCACCATTTAATCAAATAGTTAAAATGCCTGTAAATCCCTCGAAAAATTTAATCCAAACAGTTTTTCTTGAAGATTATATTAATGAATGTAAAGAAACTTATCTAGACAATTTAAATGTTTTATATGTTGCATTTACACGTGCAGAAAACCAATTACATGTTTTTTCATCAAACAAAGCAAATAATGATAATATTGGTTCTCTAATTTTAGGTGCAATTGGATATGATGAAGAATGGTCTAAATTAGTTACCAACGAAGATGGGAACTGTATTCGATTTGGAGAACCCACGTTTCCTAGTAAGCATAAAGAATCAACAATTAGTAATTCACTCTATTCCCCTAATCCAGTAAATGCCTCTGAATTATTTTTAACTGATAAAAAATCAACAATACCTAGTGTTCTTGTTAAATTTGAAAGTGATGAAATTATTTTTGGAAATTATGTTCATTTAATTTTATCTCAAATAAAAAACAAAAGTGATATACCAGTTGCAATTCATCGATTAACTGTAACTCAACAATTAAAATCTCAACCTAATCTCGTTGCTCAATTAAAACAAACCACCGAACAAGTTTGGGATTTAAT
>JANPGA010000171.1:0-7311 GCA_031423735.1 Bacteroidota bacterium
AATCCGTACAAGTAAAATATAACATTGTACTATAATCGCCTCTATAAGGAATAGTAACAGCTCCATTGCTTGTACCATTAAACATGACTTCCCATGAACTTAGATCCAATCCTCCTGCTGCACTTTTACTAATAGTGTTATGGCACCCAGAAGTTGCACACTTACCTACTATTATTTTTTCAATATCAGGAGGGTATTGAGTACCTATCGCAGTTTCTGGAATATCAGTTTTACATGAAGCAATAAAAAATAATGCAATTAAAAATAAATTTTTTTTCATTTATTAATCTCCTTCTGTAATTGGTACTGTGATTTTTATTGTTCCTTCTTTTTGATCAGTACTAAAAGGAATTCCTCCTTTCACAATATTATTAGAAGGATCAAGTGAGCTATCTACTCCTGTTGCATATAAATAATACTCTCCGTTTTGCAAATTTGAGATAGTTATTTCAGTACTATCATTTGAAATTTTATAAGTCTTATCGAATGATGACAAATTATTTTCGCCAGGAAAATCTTTCGCACAATATTTTACATAAAAGGTACATCCAGGTATTGGCTTTGTATGATGTAACGTTTTGGCAACAACTGTTAGTTTACCACCCATTCCTGCTGTACAATCATCTTTCTTTTTACACCCTCCAACAAACAATGGAATTATTAAGGATAAATGCAATAAATAATTATTCATGTTATTTCTTTTAAATTTATTCTTTAACAAATTTCCTTACAAAAACCTGGTCGCTATTTAATGCTCTTACAATATAGGTTCCAGAAGATAAATTTGAAATATTTAATTCATCATTAAATGATTTAGATTCACTTTTAAATACAATATTACCTAACACATCCATAATCTCGATGAATATTTTCGTAGTCTGATTTTTATCATCAAATTGGAGATATAAAATATCATTAACTGGGTTTGGAAAAACATTAAAAAAAGTGCTTCCTTGTTTAGGATTATCTTCAACAGATAAAATAACATTTTGTGTATAAAGCACCACTCCACCCATTAAATTCCCAACGATTACATCATATTTTGAATCCCCGTCAACATCGGCTACCGTTGGAACACAATGTGAAGGTTCATAGATATTTTGAAACATAGAATCAGTTAAAGTAAATGTTCCTGCTAAATTTCCATCAATATTGGTATAATGATAAAGGTAACCGCTTTGGGATCCAACTAATAACTCATAACTTCCATTATTATTATACAAGCAAGGGGAACTTAATCCAACAATATTTCCTCCAGATACATTTACTAATCCAAAATTATTGGTTATTAAAGTAAAGATTGGAATGTTTAAACTTCCTGTATTTCGATAATAGCTTAACTTGCCAATACGATTCCCGATTAATAAATCTAATTTTCCATCTCTATCAACATCTATTAATTGAGGCGTTGCCGCTGAGCTAACAGAAATTGATTGGTAGTTGGCTTGTGAAAAAACAAAATTGGGAACTGTAGCAGAACCAATGTTCTGGTAAAAGATTAGACTTCCTCCGTCCTCACCTATGATCAAATCAACATCTCCATCATTATCTAAATCGCCAAAAGTTGGATACAGTCCTTGCAAACCTAAATTTGAAATACTGTCCAAATCATCTGTAACTAAATGAAATTTTGCTTTGCTTACAGTTCCAATATTTTTAAAAAAAGCAATTTTACTTTTCAATGGTTTAGAATAAAAATCATTTCCAATAATCAAATCATTTAATCCGTCGCCATCAATGTCAGTTAATACTGGATGTGCACTTGAACCAACATCAATCATTGTATTTGCTAGAAAACGATTTGTTATATAGGAAAAAACATTGGTTGTATTATTCGTTGTGTTTTTATACAATTGAACATTGTTATAATTCTCACTTCCTGGAACAAAATTAGCCGCGATTAAATCTTTTCTTCCGTCGTTGTCAACATCAAAATAATAGGGAGCTGGGAACAAACTTCCACTTTGATTTACTGGAACATTATAAGATGGGAAAATAGAATCGTAAGCACAAACAAATGCTGAATCAGGAACTCCACAATTTTGAACAAATAAAAGATTAGAACCTCCAACATCACCAATAATTAGATCTTTATCATTATCACCATCAATATCAAGTGCTAAAGTTGCTGAACCATTATGACGGTATTGAGAAAGCTTTTCTTCTTCTTGTTTTGTTCGAAATGGATTTGCTGGCAATAGCGAACAGGTTCCACTTGCTGCAGGGTATATTGAAGCAGTGTTATAAGATGCATTCGTATAAAAATAACCCCAGCATCCATTTATGTTATAGATGGCATTTAAATTATTACAATTTAGATTTGAATCCTTTGCTAAATTTTTATTGTTTTCAAAGAAATTACCACCTATTGAAAACGCAAGAATATCCATATCTCCATCATTTTCAAGATCAGTAAGTGCAGGCATATCGACTCGTGAAACATAAATTGGTGTTTGGAATGAACCATAATGAGTATCCAGCACTATTGGAATCTGATCAAATGATAATCCATTAGAAATTGAATAATTATTTTTGAAAAGTTCCATCCCACCAGAAACGTAATAGGAAAATAAATCTAAATCACCATCACAATCGTAGTCAAAGGTTCGAATCCAACCTTCTAATCCTTTAGGAAACAATTTTGAATATTGGGGTGCTAATATCCAAGGATTACTAGTGGTAGAGCCATTATTAACAAAACAATTCATTCGGAAAACATTTCTATTTACCCAATCAAAAACTATAAGATCTAATTTTCCATCACCATTGAGATCCATATCCGCAAAAACGGGGGCATTAAAACCTCCTGTCCATGCATTCATCAATCGATTACCAGCTATGTCGACAATGATACTAGAATCTTGATATAATTTAACAGGTTGCGAAATTAAATTAGTCGAAAATATCAAAAGAATAACCATTATTAAACAAAATCTTTTTTTCATTCTCAGCTAATTTATTCTTTAACAATCTTTTTTACGAAAATTTCATCATTAATGTTCAGTTTCACAGTATAAACTCCATTCAACAACGATGAAATATTAATTTCAAACTCATTTCCACTAAACGAATTCTGAAGTATTATTTTACCTAACATGTCATACATTTCATAACGACGTGTTCCATTAGCATTTGGTTTCATTATGCGAATGGTTATAGAACTAGATGCTGGATTTGGAAAGATCTTAATATCTTCCAATTGTTTATTATAAGAATTTAATGAAGTAAAAACAGATTGGGTATATAATCTAAGTCCACCAGATCGGTTTCCTGTTAATAAATCAAACTTGCCATCACCATCGATATCACCTCTAGCTATACTTACTGATTTTGGCTCATATATATGCTGAAAATTAGTGTCGATTAAAGAAAAAGTTCCACTTAAATTTCCATCAATATTTCCATATTGATAAATATATCCACTTTCAGAACCTACAAGCATTTCATAAACTCCATTTACATCATACATTAATGGAACACTTAAGCCAGCACCTGCGCCAACCTTTGTTACGTTTACGTTGCCAAATGTTGATGTTGTTAAAGTAAAAACAGGAACTGCCGGAACAGCTGAGGTATTTCTATAATATTTAATTTTACCATTTCTATTTCCTAATAACAAATCTATTTTCCCATCACGATCCACATCTATTAATTGAGGTATTGAATTATTACCTCCAACAATTCCTTGATATGGTGCTTGAACAAATGTAAATATTGATGGTGATCCAATAGCCGCCGTATTTTGATAATAAATTAAATCGCCAGTACTATTTCCAAGCAATAAATCAAGATCTCCATCAGCATCAATATCTCCAAATGCTGGAAACAAACCAGATTGCAAAAGTGACGAAAGACCAAGCCAATCATCAGTTACAAGAAAAAATGAAGGCTGTGTTAGTGAGCCAGTATTTCGAAAATAAGACAATCGAGAAACAGAAAGCGATGGGTTAGAATTATAATATTGTTCATTACCTACAATCATATCTAATAAGCCATCTTTATCAATATCTACAAATGCCGAATTAGAAGAAGTACCAACATCAATCATATCTTCAACCAGCATTCGATTACTAACATAACTAAACTGATTGGTACAATTATTTGTGAGGTTTTCGTAATATAAAACATTGAAAAAATCTTCACCTGCATTTGCAGCTGGAGTTACAATTAAATCTTTATTCCCATCATTATTCACATCAAGATATGCTGGAGAAGGAAGATTTGCAAGATTTACTGAATTACTATTAGAAGGAAAGAATGTATCTTGAGCTGTTATATGAGCTAAAGCGCTTGTTCCTCCATTTTCAAGAAACAATAAATTCGTTCCAAGAACATCACCATTTAATAAATCATAATCCCCATCGCAACCTTGATCAAAACCGAGCAAAATAGAACCTGCATGACGATTAGTAGATTTTTCTAAAATAGCATCATCATTTATTAGATTCCCTCTGCAAATCACATTTAAATCAGCAAAATTTGCTAGTCCATCTAACTGAAAATCTCCCCAGCAGTAGGGTTGATAGAATAAGTTAAATCCATTGCAACTTGAAGTCGCGGAAGAATCGGAATAATAATTTCGATAATATTCAAGTGTATTATTTGAATTGGCAAAAATCAACACATCAATATCTCCATCATTATCAATATCCATAAAGGCAGGAACATTTAAATCACTTCCAGAAACATCCTTATAGAAAGTACCAAACCATGCTGTTAAATGTGAAGTTACTAAAGTAAAGACTAGCCCTGTTCCTACGGAATAATCATTTCTATATACTGCTATTGCCTTATTATCATAGGTGAACAAGTCTAAATCACCATCACAATCATAATCAACTGCTCTTACCCATTTTGACATCACAGGAAAATCCTTTATGTAGGAGGCATCGAAATGATAAGAAACTAAACCAGGTACACCATCATTAATAAATGTAGAAATTCGCTCACCTACCCTATCAAATGTGAATAAATCTTTTACCCCATCTCCATTAAGATCGATTTCATTTAAGATTGGACTATTTAATCCACCTGCCCATGCTGAAACAAGATTTTTACCATTTACAGAAACTGGAGGACGTTGATCTAAATATAAAAATTGTCCGCTTAATTGGGCGTCGCAAGAAATTCCTCTTAAGAAGAAAACGATTAGTAAAATACGAAACATATAAATTTGGTAAAGAGTGTGTTGTTCAAAGATAAACATAAGTAATTCATTTTATGATACAATAACTATTCATTTTTACACACTTCATACAAATGAAATTTTATTGAATTAATCCTTATATCGCAAAAGCTTAATAAATTCGTGAACAAATAAATAAATTATGGCAAGCTTTGATATAGTAAGTGAAGTAGATCTTCAAAAACTTGATAATGCGATAAATGTGGCGGTCAAAGAAATTACTACCAGATATGATTTTAATGGATCAAAAACTAATGTTGAGTTAGATAAAAAGACGAATATCATTAATATTCTTACTGAAAACGACATGAGAATGAAGGCAATACAAGATATATTGATTTCTCGCATGATGAAACAGGGACTAGATGCTTCTTCTTTAGATTTTGGGAAAGACCAACAAGCGTCAGGAAATATGTTAAAAAAGGAGATTAAAGTTAAAATGGGTGTTGATAAAGAGACTGCAAAAAAAGTAGTTAAACTAATAAAAGATCGTGCATTTAAGGTTCAAGCCTCCATAATGGACGAACAGATACGTGTTACAGGAAAGAAACTTGATGATTTACAAGAAGTTATGGCGGCGGTAAAAGGTGGGGGCTTTGGGATCCCTTTTCAATTTACTAATTATAGAAATTAATTAATAGTTAAATTTTAAAAATAAATCAATTATTATTAGGCTTTAAAAAGCATTTGAAATGGCTAATCTTAATTACTGATTCTTATTATTCAAGCATTTACCTCATCTTTTACCTTTCAACCTATGTCATTGGGTTGTAAGAAAACCAAGGCTACACAATAATTAAATCCTAGTTAGTCGTTTTGTGATTCATTTCTATTCATTATTATTGTGCTCTTAGAACAAATAATTTTATCAAATCTTAATTAATAAAAACCATACTCGATTATGAGCCAGACAAAGTCAGGATCCGGCATCCAGGGGATGTTAGCAGCTATCGTAATACCGGCAGCCTTGATTACCTCTATTATTATCTTCAAATTTGTACTTGGTAGTCCAGGTAACTTTCAAGATAATAATCCAGAACTAAACCCTTTACCAGGGAATTTTCTAGGAATTATTTACAAAGGTGGTTTTATTGTACCAATCCTTATGTCATTATTATTAATTGTAATCACTTTCGTAATTGAGAGATTTATTACAGTTGGGAAATCACGAGGAAATGGCTCAATTGATTCTTTCATTTTTAAAATGCGAGCTTCTTTAACCAAAGGAGATATCAGTGCTGCTATGAAAGAATGTGATCGTCAACAAGGTTCTATTGCTGCTGTTGTTAATGCAGGCCTTAAGGCATATACACAAATGGAAGGTGATAAGGCACTTGATAAAGAACACAAGGTTGCCGTAATCCAAAAAGAAATTGAAGAAGCAACTACATTAGAATTGCCAATGCTTTCTAAGAATCTTGTAATTATTTCTACCATTGCATCTATAGCAACTCTTATGGGACTTTTAGGAACTGTATTTGGTATGATTCGAGCATTTGCTGCTCTTGCACAAGCTGGATCTCCAGATGCTACTGCACTTGCAACAGGTATTTCTGAAGCATTGATTAATACTGCATTTGGTATCGGAACTTCAGCAATTGCAATTATTTTTTACAACTATTTTACCAATAAAATTGATTCTATAACCTATGGAATTGATGAGGCTGGTTATAGTATTGTGCAAACATTTACTGCACGTAACTAATTTCACAAAAAGGTAAAAATCATTAAAAGCCGAGAACTATGCCAAAAGTGAAGATGCCCAAAAATAGTCCATCGTTGGATATGACGCCAATGGTTGATTTGGCATTCCTTCTGGTCACCTTTTTCATGCTTACAACACAGTTTCGTCCTGACGAACCAGTTGTTGTAGATACGCCATCTTCCATTTCCGAAAAAATTCTTCCAGATAAGGTTATGTTAGTTACAATTGATTCAACAAATCGTGTTTTCTTTAACATAGAAGGAAAAGAGATTAGAACGAAAATGTTGACTCAAATGGCAGAAAAATATCATGAAACATTTGACGAGAAATCAATAAATAGTTTTGCATTACTTGCAACTTTTGGAATGACTGTAAAAGAATTAAAAACCTTTCTTCCTCTTGATGAAATGGGTAAAAAGGA
>JANPGA010000172.1:0-8188 GCA_031423735.1 Bacteroidota bacterium
AATGTACCCCAGATAATATTTGATCTAGGGTACATTTTAATTTAGTTATACTTACTATACGTTTGTCTTTTATTAAAGATACAATCGGTACATTAGATTTGGGAACAGTCCGAACTGTGTAACATATCCAATATTTCCTGGTTTATTTGCATCATAATATTCTGATAATTTCCCCTTTGCATTGGTAATGTTATCTAAATTTATAAATAATTCATGAGTTACTTTTTGCTTATTCCATTTATAGCTTGCAGACAAACTCACTTTATAGATATCATCAAATTTTTCATCGTAGGCTTTTTCGTAATTCCAAAATTTGTTGTTTGCTGGATTTACCGCTAAATTTCCTTTATCATCCTTTAACAATGGGATGTACTTTTGTCCTCCTCCAAAAAACACTTTGGCATTTAAATTAAGTGTTTGATTTTTATTTCTACCTCTATGAGCAAATTCCTTTCCCACTAAAATATTTACTAGATAATTATTATTGTATTGCGTATTTCTTTCAACACCTTCAAGAGTTTGATATTTTGATTGATATATTGATGCATTAATTAAATAGTAATAATTTTTACTGAAAAATCGTTCTAATGTTAATTCAACTCCGTAGTTTTTCCCTTTACCTTTATTTACTAATTCTACATATCTGAAATCAGTTCCTTCATTAATTGTTGAGTAATAACTTGTGTCGATATTTTCAACTGGTAAATTATAAAGGTTTTGGTAATAAGATTCGACATTTAATCTTAGATTTTCACCAAAACGCTTTTCAAATCCGATAACGTAATGATCCGCCTTTAATAAATCGAGATTTTTATTGGGCTCCATCACACTTCCATCTGGCTGAGATACTCTTGCAAAGTAATTATGTACACTTTCCATGGTACTGTGCTTGCCGTATCCTGCACTTAGTGTACATGTCTTGTTAACTTTCCAATTAAGTGCAAGTCGGGGTTCAATTGTACTTTTATGATTATATAATACATTCATATTTTGAATTCCCGCTACGATTGTAATATTTTCATTAAAGCGGTGTTTCCAACTTACAAAATTACTTAACGTGCTCATGTTTTCATTGAAGTCTGCTAATGATACCAATGCTTTTGAACTATCCTCAGCCTCATTGAGTTCTGAATCATAACCATGAATAGCATATTTTGAACCTATCTGAATTGTATTTTTAGCATTTAACTTATTATTGTAGGTGATTGCACCTCTGTAAACAGAATTTTTTATTCTACTTTGATAATACAAATTTTTATTTCCTACTGAATCATTTAAAAATTCACCTTGATTGTTATAAAATTTTGTTGTCCTTATTTTATAAATATCTTCTTTAATACCATCGTCCGAATACGAAAGTGAAGTTTTAACATAGCTTTTTTCATTTAAGCTTATGGTATGATTTAAACCATAATTTGAGAGATAATTGCCTTTATCGTAATCATCAGAAATATCAGCAGCTACAGTTTCGTTTCCAGGAGTTTTAATTTTATCCGCTTGCACATCTTTAAGAGACGCATCACTTAAACCAGCTAATCCAAAGAATGAAAATACACCTGCTTTTTTAGTGGGAAGAACAATTTTAAATGCTCCATCCTGATAATTAAGTGCGCCATCAAGTTTAATAATACCAATATTATTAAGTAAGGAAATTGTTGAGTATCTGTAATTAACAAGAAAAGATCCACCGTACCCTTTTTTTAATGGGCCTTCTACAGTAAGATCTGTACCTTGTATTCCCACACCTACTGATGATTCATACTTTTCATTATTTCCAGTTCTAAGTTTTACGTCATAAACTCCAGATAAAACATCACCATACTCAGGCGAAAATGCGCCTGTTGAAAAATCTGATGTTGTTAGCAAGCTATTATTTAAAGCACTTACGCCACCGTTTACTGCGTTTTGATCAGCAAAGTGAGTAGGATTAGTAATTTCCACCCCGTCCATGCGCCATTGAACATATTTTGGCGAGTTCCCTCTTACTATAATATCATTTTGTCCATTTTGCGATGCAGTTACACCAGCAAAATTTGATAATATCTTAGATGGATCATCTAGACCACCTGCATAACGTTTTGTTTCTACAGCAGAAATTGAACGTGTACTGATCAGTGACATCTCATTCAATGCCCCGCCTTTATTTTTTATGGCTTTAATCACCACTTCATTTAGAGTTGAGACAGATTCCTGAAGGGTTAAATTTAAAACAGACTCTTTCCCTGTATTTACTTCAATATCAGGAATAGTTTTGCCTTCATATCCAATGTAAGATAATCGAAGTGAAATTCTAGCTACCAAAATGTTTTCCAATCTAAACTCGCCATTCATGTCAGTTGTGACTCCAATTTTAGGGTCCGCGTTAAGCAATACAACAACTCCAATAAGTGGCACTTTACTATCGGCATCAAGTACTGTTCCTCTAACTGTTTGTTTTAAATTTTGACCATATGCCATTGCTGAAAACATGGCAAGAAGTAATGTAGTAAAAAGAAGCTTTTTCATATTGGTTATTTGTATAAGTTGATTTTTAACTTATGCAAAAGTCCAGTTATGATTGGTGTGGGACAATTGTATTATGCCAAGTAAGTAAAGGTATCTGCAAAATCCTACTATTATTCTGCAAGATAGCTTCAGAAAAACTATTTTCTATTGCTAATTACCTGATAAAAATGCTCTTTGTAGGTTTCTGAAACTGGAATTATCTGGTCTGCAATTTTTATTCTACTTCTTTCTATAGAATCAATTTTATTGATACCGACCATATATGATTTATGAACCCGACAAACTATTGTTGGAGGAATAATTTTTTCCAACTCACTAAAATTTTGAAGGGTCATAATTCTTTTATTAACAGTGTGAATCCTTCGGTAATCTCTCATCCCTTCAATAAATACAATTTCATTTAGCATGATCTTCTCCAAACGATTTTCAGTTTTAACGAAGATGAAATCTGGTTGCAATTCAGCTGAGCGATGGGATAAATTTTCCTGTGCTTTGTTTACGGCTTGTAAAAAACGATTAAATGTAAATGGCTTTAAAAGATAATCAGTAATCTGAAGTTCGAATCCTTTTAATGCATATTCTTGATAGGCGGTAGTAATTATAACTTGACTACTAATCTTTGAACTTTCGAGTAATTCTATCCCAGTTAATTCGTCCATATTAATATCTAAAAAAAGTAAATCTACTATATTGTTGTTTAAATAATCAAGTCCTGTTAATGCATTATCGAAAGTCCCACATAAATTTAAAAAAGGAATCTTATTTACGAAATCCTTCGTCTTTTCAAGTGCTAATGGCTCATCTTCAATAATTATGCAAGTATATTTATCCATTGGGAATAGTTAATTTTACAGAGTACATTTCATTTGTTTTGAAGACATCTAAATGATGTTTTTCAGCATAAATAAGTGTAAGCCTTTTTTGAATAAGTTCATTTCCTAAGCCTCCATAATTTTCCTGAACCTTCAATTTTAAGTCGAATTTATTTTCGCATTCTAAATGTATGTTTGTGTCGGTGATAGAAAGTTTAACAGAAATTGCATTTTTAATTTTCTTATTGTTTGTATGCTTAAATGCATTTTCAATAAACGGTATGATAACCATAGGTGCAATCATTTTATTCCCGACATTTCCTGTTACGGTTAAGTGAACATACTCTTCGTTTGCAGTTCGTATTTTTTGAAGCACGATGTACTTTTCAATGTATTCGATCTCTCTTGAAAGAAGAATTTTATCAGACTTAGTTTCATAGAGTATAAATCGCATTATATCTGACAACTTATTCAAATAATCAGAAGCCAAAACTGCATCTTTCAAAATAAGTGCATCAATATTATTAATTGTATTAAACAGGAGATGTGGATCAAGTTGGGATTTTATCAATGCCATCTCCATTTCATGATTTTTTTCACGTAAAATCTCTTTGAGTTTGATTTCATTAAACCAAGTGATAAATCCTTTAATTACTGTTGCTACACTTCCACAAAGTACGCCAATGAAAGTCATAACAAATATTACCACTACAGCGGTAGATCGACCATTCTTACCTCCTTGATCCATATCAACCACGTGACCCGATTCAATTAAATATCGATGAAAGAGATAGGAGATTACAGCAGCTACAAATGAAATCAGAAAGCCAATAATTAAAGAAATAAAAATTTTCTTCTTTTGAAGGTATCGAGGGAAAAGTAGAAAATAGTAAAAGAAATAGGAGATTAATGAAGGGATAACTGCAAAAAGAGAAATATTTTGTAAAGCAATCACTATACGGGTTTCACGATTACTTGCATAAAGTCCACTTCTATAGTAAACACTTACTACAATTAATATCAACAAGAAATAACACAACCAAAAACCTATATGCAATAAAACAATAAATGACTTTTTCATACTTTAAGAATATCAGCAATAAAGGGTCAAAGGTATTTTAATGTTTTGGCTTTTAAGAAAATGTTATGCAAAAAGGCGAAAGTTGTCTGCAAAACAGGAAATTACTAGGAGATTAATTAAAACAATGTAAATTTTTCGATTTTTTATAGTAAGGTTTGGGCGCATTTAAGAGATCCGTTGATGGCTAAAAAATAAATTTGTTCAAAGTATTTTTAAATATATTGTGATAAGGAATTTGAAGATTGTACAATTAAATTACTTTTTCACTTTAAATAAAATAGGATCTAATGGAAGAATTGCTAATATTGATAGGGTTGTTGATATTTTTGAGCTATGGGCAATCTTAAAGATATGTTCCATTACTTCATAACTTTAATTACAACATTACCAGTTTTTTGACCAGTCTCTACATACTTGTAAGCATCTACAATTTGGTTTAATGTAAAGTACCTATCAATTACTGGTTTGAATTCATTTGCTTCCACTAACTCTTTTAAGAAAACGACCTCTACTTTATTAATTGTAGGAATAGGGAATAAAACTTTTTTTCCTCCTAATAATGGAGTTATTAATGCGAATAAAATATTCTCTCCATTTTTACCTAATTCTGTTGAAATATAAATTCCCTTTTCGGTGAGTAAAGGTTTACACTTACCGAATGAACTTTTACCCACAGCATCAAAAATGAAATTAAACTTTGTTACTGTCTTAGTAAAATCTTGTGTTTGATAATCGATCACAATATCTGCACCTAGTGATTTTACCATTTCAACATTTTTAGTATTACAAACGGCTGTCACGTTGGCTCCAAAATATTTTAAGAGTTGAACAGCAGCCGAACCAATTGCACCCGTTGCTCCATAAACTAAAACATTTTGTCCCTTTTCAATTTTGGCTGCCTTAATATTATTGAGGGCATAATGTGCTCCTTCAGTAATTGGAGCAGCTTCGTAATAATTTAAGTTCTTCGGTAAAAAAGTAACTGCATCCAATTCATCAATAGTTAAATATTCCGAATGACCACCAAAAGATTTATCATTGTAACCAAAAACCTTATCACCAATTTTAAAAGTTGTTACACTCGCTCCTATCTCCTCTATGATGCCAGCAAACTCACAACCTAAAGTTTGAAATTTAGGTCGTAATAGACCACTCCAAAAGCGTGAAATAAAATATTCGGCGCTACGAAACCCCGAATCTGTTCTATTTACTGTAGAAGCAACAACTTTAATTAACACTTCATTTTCTTTTGGAATAGGTTTAGCTACCTCCATTAATTTAGCAACTTCTGGAGGACCGTATTGAGTGTGTATTATTGCTTTCATGGAATAAAATTGAATAACTATAATAAAGATAGTGCTTATTATAGATAAATGCTAAAAACTATAATAAGATCGATTCTTAATTTACTTTCGATATAATTAACTGAAAAAAATTAGAAGGTACTGCGATTTTTTGAAAAATGTATTTGTATTAATACATCATTACTTCTTTTTATTATTCAATCTTTTGTTGTCATTTTTTTCGGGTAAATAATTTTCATTTGAAACCACTTTTTTACCTGTTTTAATTTCTAAATGAAAAGTCCTGAGTTGCAAACTCAGGACAGCTTGATTGAATAATGGGTAAAAGACCATTAGTATTAGCGCAATTTAACCTTTGCTTACCACCTAAAGTATCTATTGAAAGGGGGGTGACAAGTTGTCCCCACCCTTTGGAGATATCTTCATCACGCTTACGCATTTTTTTAATGTAATCCGTTGGGTTGGGGCTTTCAGTTAATACCTGTATTACATCTACTAAAACGAAATACCACTTCTCATCCAATTCATTCCAAACAGATCGGATCCGTTTACTTTCGAATAATTTAATTTTACTCATAAGACATTTAGTATTCTAAAAAAATATTTAAATATTTGAACTCTCAAAAATAGAGATGTACTTCTTGAATACGTATAATTTTCCTCGCCTATTTCCAGTAATTTCCACTAATATTTTCATTCGTTCAAAATCAGCAACAAGTTTATATGCTGATGCAACTGATACATTTACAACTTCAGCAACTTTTGATGAATCTATCACTGGATGTTGATATAAATAATTTAATAATTTTTGCGCATTAGCTGCTCTTGAATCTAGTTTTTGAATTTTTATTTCTATATCCTTCTGTAATTTTAAAATATTATCAAATGTTTTTATTCCATTTTGTGCTGTTTCAATAACACCAACCAAAAAAAACTTAAACCATTGTTGAATATCATTTTTCTCTCTAACTCTAGTTAAATTATCATAGTAAAGAGTTCTATTTCTTTCAAAAAAATCAGACAGATATAATACTGGTTGTTTTAATATTCCTTTACTAACCAAATAAAGTGGTATCATCAATCTACCAACACGACCGTTACCATCCAAAAATGGGTGAATAGTTTCAAATTGATAATGCACCAATGCTATTTTTAATATTTCAGGAAATGGACTCTCTTCATTATGAACAAATTTTTCAAGATCACTCATATACTCATTCAATGAAGAATAAACTGGAGGAATAAATCCAGCATCGTTAATTGAAACACCACCGATCCAATTTTGACTAGTACGAAATTCCCCTGGCAATTTATGTTTACCACGTACACCATCCATTAAAGTTTTATGTGCTTCTTTAACAAGTCGTGAAGAAAATGGAATTTCATTTAACCTTTTCTGTGCTATATTCATCGCAGAAATATAATTCTGAACCTCTTCCCAATCTTCGTGTTTATTTAATGGCACATTTTCCTTATCGAGCAAGGCCTCTTCCATATTGGTTTGAGTTCCTTCAATTTTAGTGCTTTGAGATGCTTCCTTAAGTACATGCATACTGATAAAGAGATTGATATTGGGGATGTATTCGGAATACATATCTAATCGTCCTATTTCCCTGTCTGCTTGGCCTAATAATCTCAAGATCTCCATATCTTCTAATACCCATTGCTTATTAATAAAGCTTGGCTGGAAACTTTTATACGTTCCTTGATTAATGTAAACACCTGATTTAAAGCCCTTCATGGAATTAATTTTGAATAACTATAATAAAGATAGTGCTTATTATAGAAAAATGCAAAAAACTATAATAAGAGCGGTTCCTATTTTAGATAAATGCAAAAAACTATAATAAAGAGTGTTAAAATTATTGTTCTTAATAAATACACATGGTACGTGATTATATAAACTGTACAATACAAAGCCTAGAAATACTGTTGAAAGTTTGAACTTAAAACGTTGCTGGCTCAGAAGAAATATTGATCCATTATTTTAAAAAATTGATAGTTTTTAAATGTTGGTCTTAAAAACACACTAATACATTAGGAAAACAGTGTTATCGCAATCATTCTACTAAAACACCTTTTCAAAACAAACACTACTTTCAACATCTACATATTGACCGTAATTTTCAATTCGGTTATAATTATTTTTCTCATACAACCGGATTGCTTCTGGTTGTCGAATACCCGTTTCTAAAATACATTTTTTATAACCTAACTCCTTCGTCCAAGTTTCAAGCTCTTTCAAAACTAAGGATGCAATTCCCTTTCCACGGCTCTCTAATGGCACAAACATGCGCTTCACTTCCATTACACCATCATTAAATTCTTTAATCGCTCCACATCCAATTGCAACTTCACCATCATATGCCACCACAACATATTTTATCGCATCAATTTTATTATACTGCGCAAAAAACGCATGCTCCTCTCCATCCCTAATCGCCAAATCTTTATCAAGCAATTTCACTAGGGATTGAAAATCGGAG
>JANPGA010000173.1:0-11996 GCA_031423735.1 Bacteroidota bacterium
CGACAGAAGGGATGGAATGAAGCCATTTGAAGCCATCTTACATATAACTCCCCATCAGGATTGCCTATAAATCCACCAATGTCAGATCCAGCAAATGAAATTCCAGACATACATAACCTTTGAACCTGCATGTTTGCAAGCCATAAATGTTCCCAAGTTGCAATATTATCTCCAGTCCATACTGAGCTAAAACGTTGAATTCCTGAATAACAAGATCTAGTGATTACGAAAGGACGGTTTGGGTATAAAAATTTCTTAATTCCATCAAAAGTGGCACGAGTCATTTGCATCCCATAAACATTATGTGCTTTCCTATGACTACATGGATCTCCATCATAATCATGACGAACATCTTCGGGGAAGGTACCAATCTCAAAAACAGCTGGTTCGTTCATATCGTTCCAAACACCTCTAACACCTTGACGGATTAACTCTTCAAAAAGGCCACTCCACCATCTACGAACATCTGCATTGGTATAGTCGGGAAAATTACATGCTCCAGGCCAAACATCTCCTTCCATGAATTCACCATCTGCACGTTTGCAGAAATAATCATTTTTGATTCCTTCTTGATAAACCCAATAATCTTTATCGATTTTGATTCCTGGGTCAATAATTACGATGGTTTTAAATCCTTTTTCTGCAAGATCACCTAGCAGTTTACTTGGTTTAGGGAAGCCTTCCTTACTCCAGGTAAAACATCTAAAACCTTCCATATAATCTATGTCAAGATAAATCCCATCGCATGGAATACCACGGTCACGGAATTCTTGAGCAATTTCTCTAACTTGTTTTTCTGGATAATAGCTCCATTTACATTGATGATAACCTAACGCCCATAATGGGGGCATTTCAGGTGCTCCGGTTAACCAAGAATATTGTTCAGTAACATTAATTAATTCAGGACCGTAAATGAAATAGTAATTCATTTCACCACCTCTTGCCCAAAAGCTATTTACATCAAATTGTTCTTTACCGAAATCGAATATAGTTCGGAATGAATTATCGAAGAAGATACCGTAGCCAATGTCATGATGCAATCCCATATAAAATGGAATATTTTTATAAATTGGATCTTCATCTCTTTTAAATCCATAAGTATCAGCACCATAATTCTCAAAACGTTTACCACGAAGATTTAATTCAGTTGGTTTGTCACCCAGCCCGAAAAAACATTCTCCATCTTGAATTTTCTTGCTGCAATAGTTAATTTTTCCACCTTTTTTAATGTAATGTTGCCAATGAAAACCAAGTTCATCTTCACAGATTACATTATATTTTCTATCGAGAATAGTAACTTTTAAGTTCTTTTTGTAGATCTGAATAACAAGGAAATCCGTCATTAAATCGAATTTATGGCGATCTTCATAAACGGATAGATTTACCTCCTTTGCTTGTACAGTTTCAGGGATTGCGTAAGAGAAATCTCTTTGAAAATTCCCTCCAGGTGCATATCTGAAACGCACAATCTTATCAGTAAAAATTTTTACTTCTAATTCCGTATCAATAGAAATGAAATTAAATACGTTCCCTTCCTGTTTCCAGTTAATTACATCAGTTGGGAAGTATTTAACTGAGTATTTGTCTTTTGTGATTTCCATAGTAGATGATGATAGGCAAATATCAACTAACTAGTGTAAGTAGTTTTAGATTGAAAATGATTTTTTGCACTTTTGGTTGTTAATTCAAATTGAACGAATTAAGTAAAATCTAGTTTCAGATTAAGGAATTTAAAAAAGGTATCCGCACCTTAAATGTCAATATTTTGATTTTTTTAATTTTTATTAATCAAAAGGATATTTTATTGCATTCTCTTGAATTGTACATGAATTAAGGACCTTATTTCATGTATTTTTGCAAAATGTCAGACAACATTGCCGAAAAGATCAAAATAGCCATTCCAGAGAAAGTGCTTTTAAAAGCATTCCGATTGATGTGTACAGCGAAAGCGATGACCGTACTTTATGAGGAAAAGGTTTCAATTACTTCCAAATATGTTCATGCAACTTCAAGAGGACATGAAGCAATTCAGTTGGCCATTTCACTTCAGTTGGAAGAAAACGATTTTTTAGCTCCTTATTACAGGGACGATAGTATGCTTTTAGGTATAGGTATGCGTCCATTTGAGTTAATGCTTCAATTGCTTGCTAAGAGAGATGATCCCTTTTCAGGAGGACGTACTTATTATTGTCATCCAAGTTTAAAGAGAGAAGGGATGCCTAAAATCCCTCATCAAAGTTCAGCTACTGGAATGCAAGCAATTCCAACTACTGGTGTTGCGATGGGAGTTCAATATTTAAAGAATCAAGGTTTGTTGAAAGAAGGTGTTTCACCAATTGTTGTATGTTCTTTAGGTGATGCATCGGTAACAGAAGGTGAAGTAGCTGAAGCATTTCAAATGGCAGCATTGAAGCAATTCCCAATCATCTTTATTGTTCAGGATAATGAATGGGATATTTCTGCAACAGCAAAGGAAACTAGAGCAATGAATGCTTATGAGTATTCAAAAGGATTTAAAGGATTGGAATCTGTAAGTATTGATGGTACTGATTTCATTACGAGTTATGAAACAATTGAACGCGTAATAAACTCTATCAGAAAAACTGCTCGACCATGGTTAATTCATGCAAAAGTTCCTTTGTTAAATCATCATACATCAGGTGTTCGTAAAGAATGGTATCGTGATGATTTAGAAGAAGCCGCTAAACGAGATCCCTTTCCAAGATTTAAAAATGAATTACTTGAATTAGGTTATAGTGTTGAAGAATTAGAAAAAATTGAAGCAGACGCAATTGAATTGGTAAAGTCTGATTTTGAATTAGCATTAAATTCAGAAGACCCTCGTCCAGAAGATCTTTTTAAACATGATTTTGCTCCAACCCCAATTATGTTTGAAGAGGGTGAAAGAGCTCCAGCTGGTGGAGAGCAAAAAGTAATGGTTGATTGCGCATTATTTGCAATTCAAGAATTAATGACAAAGCATCCTGAGTGTTTGCTATATGGCCAAGATGTAGGAGGAAGGTTAGGAGGTGTTTTTAGAGAGGCTGCAACTTTAGCTCAAAAGTTTGGTGATGATAGAGTTTTTAATACTCCTATTCAAGAAGCATTTATTATTGGAAGTACTGTTGGGATGAGCGCTGCAGGATGCAAGCCGATCGTTGAAGTTCAATTTGCAGATTATATTTGGCCCGGTTTAAATCAGTTATTTACTGAGGTAAGCCGTAGTTGTTTTTTAAGCAACGGACAATGGCCAGTGAGTTGTGTTATTCGAGTTCCTATTGGTGCTTATGGTAGCGGTGGTCCATATCATTCATCAAGCGTTGAAAGTGTGCTTACTAATATTCGTGGAATTAAAATTTGTTATCCATCTACTGGTGCTGATTTAAAGGGGTTGATGAAAGCTGCATATTACGATCCGAATCCAGTTGTGATGTTGGAGCATAAAGGTTTATATTGGTCGAAGATAAAAGGTACAGAAGATGCAAGATCGATAGAGCCATCAGAAGATTATATTTTGCCATTAGGAAAAGCTAGAATGGTTTTAGAAGTTGATGCCAACAAAGCAATATCAACGCTAACAGTTATAACCTATGGAATGGGAGTTTACTGGGCAAAGAATGCTGCAAAAAATTTCCCGGATCAAATTGAAATTATTGATTTAAGAACATTGGCACCGCTAGATGAAGTGGCTATCTTTGAGTCAGTAAAAAAGCACAATAAGTGTATTGTTTTAACAGAAGAGCCTTATAATAATTCATTTGCTCAAGCTCTTGCTGGAAGAATTCAACAACAATGTTTCAAATTTCTAGATGCACCTGTAAGTGTAATAGGTTCCGAAAATTTGCCAGCAATTCCCTTGAATACTATTCTTGAACAAACTATGCTACCCAATGCTGACAAGGTTTCGAAAGTCTTTTCTGATTTGTTAGCATATTAAAAGTGATCATAATTAATTATCATAAAGTAAATGTTTCGATTAAAACTTCCAACTGATCCTCGTTGGGTAAATATTGTAGAAAAAAATATTGAAGAGATTCTAACGGATCATGCATATTGTGAACAAAAAGCAGCTACAAATGCTATAACTATTATTATCAAGTTTCCTGAAAAAACTGATTTAGTAAGAGCAATGCTTTCATTAGCACAAGAAGAGTTGCAACATTTTCAAATGGTTCATGAAAAATTAATTGAAAGAGGTTTTGTTTTAGGAAGAGAACGTAAAGATGAATATGTAAGTATGTTATATAGTTTCCAACGCCAAGGTGGTCAGCGTAAATATCAATTGATTGATCGTTTACTTTTTGGAGCTATGATTGAAGCAAGAAGTTGTGAGCGATTTAATGTACTGTCAGAAAATATTAATGATGCTGACCTTTCAAATTTTTATCGTGAACTGATGATCAGTGAAGCGAATCATTATACTATGTTTATTGGCTTTGCACGACAGTATGCCGAAGGTGAAGATGTTGAAAAACGTTGGCAAGAATGGCTTGATTACGAAGGTGAAATAATTAAAAAATTTGGAGTTGGAGAATCAATCCATGGTTGATTTTTTTACACTCATTTAGTTGAAATGTTATTTTAAAATTTATAATAAATAAGTAATGAAGAAATTGTTTAAAGGGAGATTTGGAACTTTGTATGCATTATGCTGTATATTCTTATTTCTATCATTTATTTCCAGAGTTGTTTTGTATGGCTATGCTCATTCTGTAGCTAGTTTTAATATTTGGGAAATGATAAAATCATTTACTGTAGGATTTTTCTTTGATGTAATTGCTTTCGGATATTTCATGTTGCCATTCGTTTTTTTTACAATTATAGTTCCTCCTATGTTAGCAAAAACGAAAGTTTATCGTGGCTTAGTTTGGTTCTTTTTCACCTTAGCAGTTTTCATATTGGTCTTCCATGGTTTTTCGGAGTATTTTTTCTGGGATGAATTTGAAGTTCGTTTTAATTTTATCGCTGTTGATTATTTGATTTATACTACAGAAGTAATCGCCAATATTATGGAGTCTTACTCTATACCATTATTGGTTGGTGTAGTTGGCTTAATATCAGGATTCATCATCTGGATTGTTGTAAAAAAGAAATTTATTTCTGATGCATTACAAAGTACAGAAGGTTTTTTTGTTCGATTAATTACTGGACTAAAGTTATTGGTTGTTCCAACTTTTGGTTTATTGTTTGTTACGCATTCATGGTCGCAAATTAGTAGCAACAGTTATAATAATGAATTAGCAAAAAATGGATTTTATTCTCTTTTTGAAGCCTATAAAAACAATGCTTTAGATTATGATCACTTTTATACAACTATTGATGATAAATCAGCATTTGCTGAAACTAGGTCTTATCTTCAAGATAGTATTCGAACCTATCTAAGTTCAGATGTTATGCAGCCAGTTTATAAGGTTAGAGGACTAGGTGAAGAGAAAAGAATGAATGTTATTTTCGTTTGCGTTGAAAGTTTAAGTGGCGAGTATTTAAATTACATTAATGAACCTGATGAATATGAAACACCATTTTTAGATTCGTTAGGAGAAAATTCTGTTTTCTTTACTAACATGTACGCTAATGGTACGCGAACAGTTCGTGGATTAGAAGCTTTAAATTTATCTATCCCTCCAACTCCTGGTACAAGTATAGTACGTCGACCAAATAACGATCATTTATTTTCTCTCGGAGAAATATTTAAATCTAAAGGCTACTCCAATAAATTTATTTATGGTGGTTATGGATATTTTGATAATATGAATGTTTTCTTTGGTGGTAACGGGTACGAAGTTGTAGATCGAAATGTGATGGAGAAAAATGAAGTTTCATTTGAAAATGCATGGGGAGCCTGTGATCAAGATATGTACCGAAAAGCAATTAAGGAAGCTGATAAATCATACGCAGCTAACACGCCCTTTTTTAGTTATATCATGACCACCTCCAATCATCGCCCGTATACTTTTCCAAACATTGGAATTCCATTAAAGAACGAACGAACAGGTGGTGTAAGATATACTGATTATGCATTGCAACAGTTGTTTAAAGAATCTAAAAATAAACCTTGGTTTAACAATACTATTTTTGTTGTTGTTGCGGATCATTGTGGTGGAAGTGCTGGAAAAACAGAGTTGCCAATTTTAAGATATCAAATCCCATGTTTTATTTACGCACCATCTGTAATTGCAAATCAAAAGGTTGATAAACTTTGTAGTCAAGTGGATGTTGCTCCAACGTTGATGTCGTTATTAAATTGGTCATACAATTCAACTTTTTATGGTAAAGATATTATGAGCATGTCTAAAAATGATGAACGTGCTTTTATTGGTACCTATCAAAAACTAGGATATATCTTCGGAAATCAAATGGTAGTTTTATCTCCACAGAAAAAAATTACGCAATATAAATTTGATCGAATGACTGGAGATATGAAATCAGAATCTGCTGATTCAGTTTTGCAAAAACGAGCAGTATCTTATTATCAAACCGCGGAACATATGTTTCTTCGTGGTTTAAATAAATTCAAATAATCAATGTTGAATAAAATATTTGGTAATTATTTACTTTATAAATTTAATTGATAAAAACAATAATTTCGAAATGGAGTTAAAAATTAATTCACTTCAGTTTTATCAACTATTAAATTCTTTTTAATTATTTAATTTGAAAATCTTTATTAAAAAAACGTGACCCTTTATATAAAGCCCCGTATTTTATTTATTGCAGCTCATCGCCCAAATCGATCTCCTAGTCAGCGTTTTCGATTCGAGCAATATTTTGATTATTTTAGAGAGGAAGGCATTGATTGTGATTTGTCGTATTTAATTAGCGAAAAGGATGATGGTTTTTTTTATAAGCCAGGAAATGTAACTATAAAAACATATATTTTTTTAAAATCTGCTTGGAAGCGGATGCTTGACATTGTTAATGCTAGAGATTATGATATTGTTTTTATACAACGCGAAGCATTTATGACAGGTTCCGTTTTTTTTGAACGTATGTTAGGTCGCTCCGGAGCAAAACTTGTTTTCGATTTTGATGATGCAATTTGGCATTTTGATGTGTCGGAAGCAAATCGTAAATTAGGGTGGCTTAAAAGTCCTTCAAAAACATCCAAGATTATTAAGTTTTCTCATCATGTAATTGCTGGAAATTCTTACTTAGCCGATTACGCACAACAATACAATTCTGTAGTAACAATTATTCCAACTACTATTGATATAAATTATCATAAGCCAGTACCTCCAACAAGTTATTTTAAATCTATAGTTTGTATTGGGTGGACTGGCAGCATGACCACTGTAAAACATTTTCGTTTTGCTGAAAAATGCCTGTTGCGATTAAAGGAAAAATATGGCGATCGTGTTTCTTTTAAACTCATTGGTGATGGTACTTATGTTAATGAGGAGTTAGGTTTAAAAGGGATACCATGGTCAATAAATACGGAAGTTGAAGAATTGCGTGAAATTGATATTGGAATTATGCCGTTACCTGATGATGAATGGGCGAAAGGAAAATGTGGTTTCAAAGGATTGCAATATATGGCGATGGAAATTCCTCCTGTGATGTCTCCCATTGGTGTTAATTTGGAAATAATTACTGATGGTGAAAATGGTTTTCTCGCATCTACTGAAGAAGAGTGGTTTCAAAAGTTATCCTTGTTAATCGAAAACCCTGAATTAAGAAGAGAAATGGGGGTAAAGGCAAGAAAAACTGTAATTGAAAAATTTTCGGTTGATTCTCAAAAAGGGGTTTATCTCTCTCTTTTACAAAGCCTTATCCAAGATTAGGTCACTCTTTTCGGTTTTATTTATAGCGATTCATTGTTGAACCTATTTAATTAAATTTGTGGCTCAAAAAATTAACAATGTCAACTACCGATACTCTTCTAAAACAAACTGCACTTACGGATTTGCATACTTCACTTGGGGCGAAAATGGTTCCTTTTGCTGGATATTTAATGCCTGTTCAATACGAAGGAATTAATCTTGAACATGAGCTCGTACGAAATAAGGTAGGTGTTTTTGATGTATCCCATATGGGTGAGTTTATTTTAAAAGGTGCTGATGCATTGGATTTGATTCAACGCGTTACATCTAATGATGCAAGTAAACTTTCTCCTGGTAAAGCTCAATATAGCTGCTTGCCAAACGAGCAAGGTGGTATTGTTGATGATTTAATCGTTTATTCTTTAGAAGATGGTCATTGGATGCTAGTAGTAAATGCATCTAACATTGAGAAGGATTGGAATTGGATTCAGAAATTCAACACTAAAAATGTGGATATGATTAATATTTCTGATCGTACTTCGTTGCTTGCTGTTCAAGGTCCTAAAGCAATAGATGTTATTCAAAAACTTACAGACGTTAAATTAATTGATATTCCTTATTATAATTTCACAAAAGGAAAAGTTGCTGGTTGTAGTAATGTGTTGATTTCAAATACTGGTTATACGGGTGCTGGTGGCTTCGAACTTTATTTTGATAACGAGCATGCATTAACTATTTGGAATGCATTAATGGAAGCAGGAGCTGAATTTGGAATTAAGCCTGCAGGATTAGGTTGTCGTGATACTTTACGATTAGAGATGGGATTTTGTTTGTATGGAAATGATATCGATGATGCTACTTCACCATTAGAAGCGGGGCTTGGTTGGATAACAAAATTCACAAAAGAGTTTACAAATTCAGCTGCCTTAAAAGCGCAAAAAGAAGCTGGTGTAACTCGTAAGTTGGTTGGATTTGAATTAATTGATAAAGGAATTCCTCGTCATGGATATGAGTTAATGGATGCTGCTGGAAATAACATTGGTGTTGTAACATCTGGTACACAATCACCAACGTTGCAAAAAGCAATTGGAATGGGATATGTAACCACTGCTAATTCAACTGAAGGAAGTGAAATTTTTGTAAAGATTCGTGATAAGGCAATCAAGGCAAGTGTTGTTAAGTCGCCCTTCTTGAAAAAATAATTTAGTTTTATTGTTAGAATAAGTTCAAAGTATAATGAGTGAAAAGCCTGTTAGATTCGTAGATGTTTGTTTTTCTCCAGCATTAATTCATTTGCATGATATTACTGAATCTATAGTTGTTGTTATTGATGTATTAAGAGCAACTTCTTCAATTTGCGTAGCATTTGCTCACGGTGTAAAAAGTATTATTCCTGTTGCATCCGTTGAGGAAAGTTTAGCTTATAAAGAAAAAGGTTTTCTTGTAGGTGCAGAACGTAATGGTGAAATGTTGGATGGATTTGATTTAGGCAATTCTCCTTATAGTTATATGGATCCAAAAATAATTGGACGAGATATTGCGTTAAGTACCACTAACGGCACACAAGCAATCGCTGCTGCAACTGGAGCTTATAAAATTGTTGTTGGTTCTTTCTTGAACTTAGAAACACTTTGCAATTGGTTGAAGCAACAAGATCGTTCTGTATTGTTGTTATGTTCTGGTTGGAAAAATTCTTTTAATTTGGAAGATACTTTATTTGCAGGGGCTGTTGTTGAAGGGCTGCAAAATGATTTTGATTTAAGCAAAATGCGTGATTCAGCACTAGCTGCTCAACATTTGTATAATATTGCAAAAAATGATCTGAATGCTTTCCTAGAGAAATCATCTCATCGAATTCGCCTTGAAAAACTAAATATTGATTCCGACATTAAATATTGCCTAACACCCAATCAAACTAATGTTGTTCCAGTAATTGTAAATGGAGCATTAGTAAATGTAATTTAATTGAATTAAGTTTGTACTGTTCGTTCTTTTGTTTACTGTAAAATTATTTGTTGAATTTTCAACAACATAATTTATTCTCAGGAATATGTTCCTGAAATCTTTAAAAATATTTTTAAAATAACATAACCATGAAAAAAAGTCTTAGTGTATTATTGTCAATGATGCTGTTGCCCGGCTTCATATTAACTGTTGTTGCCTGGGGATTCTGGGGACATCAACGTATTAATCGAATGGCGGTATTTGCCTTGCCTCCCGAGATGATCGGTTTTTATAAAAAGCATATCGATTTCATCACCGAACATGCCGTAGATCCCGATAAGCGAAGGTATTCCGATCCTGAAGAGGCAGCTCGTCATTATATGGATTTAGATCGTTATGGTGATCATCCTTTTGATAGCCTGCCTAAATATTGGAAAGAAGCTATTGCTAAATATGGTGAAGATTCTTTAAAACAACACGGTATCGTGCCATACCATATTCCGTTTATGCTTTATCGTTTAACAAATGCATTTAAAGAGCACGATCAAATAAAAATTCTACGAATTTCTGCAGAGATTGGTCATTATATTGGGGATGCGCATGTTCCATTACATTGCACTAAAAACTACAACGGACAACTTACAAATCAACATGGAATTCATGGCTTATGGGAATCGCGTTTGCCTGAATTGTTTGGAGAAGAGTATGATTATTTTGTTGGTAGAGCTAAGTATATCAATAAACCAATCGACTATACTTGGAATATTATTCGTGAAAGTTATGCAGCACATGATTCCGTTTTATTGATCGAAAAAGAATTGACTAAAAAATTCCCGTCCGATCAAAAGTATTCCTATGAAGAAAAAGGAAATACCATTATAAGAGTTTATTCAAAAGGATTTAGTGCAGAATTTCAAGAGCAATTAGATGGAATGGTAGAACGTAGAATGAGAAGTGCTATCGTAGCAGTTTCAAGTTTTTGGTATACAGCATGGGTGAATGCAGGTATGCCACAGCTGGACTCACTAAACGATTTGGCAATTAGTGATTCGCTAAAAAATGAATTTTTAAAAATCGATAAAGCTTATGAGTTGAAGAAAGGAAATGGGAAAGGACATGATGATTGATTAATTAATTAAAAATTAAGAATTAATAATTAAGTCCCGATAGCTATTGGGATAGGAATTAAACCCCCTTGCTGTCCTGAGTTTGCAACTCAGGACTTTACTTATAGTTTTGCAAAGCAAAGTTGCTTTTAAATAATCTTAATAAAAAATCAGATTAATTTTTTACAACAATTTTTAATATGCTTAATTGTATTTTGTTCTTGTTTGTAAAGTCAGGATAGCATGTTAAAAAACAATCTTGAATGATTTGAAGACTTGTTCTTTCTAACATGGGGTTTAAACCCCATGTTAAATGGGTAAGCCGCTGTCCTGGCTTGTAATCAGAACATCCTAGCAAAGATTTAATATAGATCGGAATTTTGAGGTAATGTTTTAAAAAAAATCTATCATAATCCTGAAATGAAAATATTATATTGAGAATTAAAATCTTTCAAATCAGGCAACGATTTAAATATCCCAAAAACGGCAGCGCCACTTCCGCTCATGGAGGTATACACTGCTCCGTTATCGTAAAGTTTTTGTTTTATATCTGCAATGATAGGATGATGTTTAAAAACTGCAGCTTCGAAATCGTTTATTAAAATTCCTTTCCAATTTTCGATTGGTGAATTTATGGTTGTGTGTAAATCATTTAATGGAGTGGATGGTATTATCCAACTATATGCTTCAGCAGTTCCAACAGAAATAGGAGGCATCACAATTGCAATATGATAATTACTTAAATCTATTTTAACTTCATTTAAAATTTCTCCTCGACCAGATGCAATCATTGGTTTGTTTTCAATAAAAAAAGGACAATCGCTGCCAAGCCGTGCCGCGTATTGCTGCAATTGCTGATTACTAATCTTTAAATCACAAATTTCATTGATCATCTTTAACATAAATGCAGCATCTGATGATCCTCCTCCAAGTCCTGCGCCCATTGGAATCACCTTATGAAGATGTGCTTGTAGGTTTGGAAGTGTAAAGTCGGATTTTAACAGTTGCCAAGCCTTGTAACAGAGATTTGATTCTAGTTTTCCAGGCACAAGTAAACCAGAAAAACTCATTTCGAAGCTATTTGCTCCTCCTTCAATGAGTTCCAATGCATCTGTCCATTGAACTGGATAAAATATGGATGCTAGTTCATGGTAGCCATCAGGTCGTTTTGAGGTGATATGAAGCC
>JANPGA010000174.1:0-3204 GCA_031423735.1 Bacteroidota bacterium
CGTTGCATCCGAATATTGCTCCTTATGGAGAAATATTAATCTCAAAAGATCAGCACCATATTTTATTAGCAATTGGAACCGACCAACAATTTAATAAGTTATGTTTAATTTTGGGAGACAGTTCACTTTCTAATTCAGAAGAATTTAAAAGTAATATTCAGAGAGTGAAAAATCGAATTAAATTAAAAAAAAATCTTCAAGAATTATTTAATAATTTCACTGCTTCTGATTTTTTAACTGAATGTGAAATTCATAAAATCCCTGCTGGTAAAATCAATAATCTTAAGCAAGTATTTGAAATGGAGAGTGCGAAAAGAATGATTTTAGAGCAAGTGGAAAATGATAAAAGTATTAGTAAACGTGTAAGTTCTATTGCATTTAAAATTGATAACAAATGACTTATTCACTTCCAGAAAATTATAAATTATTGTCTCCATCTACATCTAAGGAATGGGAAAGTTATTACGATACAAGGTGGAAAGTATTAAGAGCTCCATGGGATAAACCAAAAGGTACAGAGCGAGATGAAATGGAAGATTCCTCTTTTCATTTAATGATTGCTAATTCAGATGGCAATGCCGTTGCTTGTGGTAGGGTACAAATGAATTCTCCACAACAAGCACAGGTGCGTTATATGGCAGTATCTAGTCATGAACAGGGGAAACACCTTGGAAGTATTTTAATGCATGGATTGGAGCAGAAAGCCATACAAGAAGGAGCTTCCCAATTGTTTTTACAGGCTCGTGAGAATGCAGTTCCTTTTTATTTAAGTTGTGGTTATTCGATTTTGGAAAAAACTTTTTTACTTTATGATGAAATCCAACATTACAGTATGGAGAAGTTATTATTTAAACAATAAAAATTTGCGTTAATTTGCACTATGCGTATTGATATCATAACTGTTCATCCCCCATTGTTGGAAAGTCCGTTTAGTCATTCTATTTTAAAGCGAGCTATCGAAAAAGGTCTCGTAGAAGTTAATGTGATTAACCTTCGTGACTATGCACACAACAAACATCGTTCAGTTGATGATTATGCTTTTGGTGGTGGTGCAGGCATGGTGATGATGATAGAGCCAATCGCCGTTTGTATCGATTCGTTAAAAGCTGAACGTACTTATGATGATGTAATTTATATGAGTCCGGATGGAGAAATGTTTGATCAACCATTGGCGAATCAATTATCATTAAAGAAAAACCTAATATTATTATGCGGTCATTACAAAGGGGTTGATGAACGTATTCGTGAACATTTAATTACACGGGAAATTAGTATTGGTAATTATGTGCTTTCAGGAGGTGAATTAGCCGCTGCAGTGGTTGCAGATGCTGTAATTAGATTGTTACCAGGTGTACTTAATGATGAAACATCAGCTTTGTCGGATTCATTCCAAGATAACATGATTGCTCCTCCAGTTTATACGCGTCCTGCAGAATATAATGGTTGGAAGATTCCTGAAGTATTGTTATCTGGTCATGAGGCGAACATCGCTCAATGGAGATATGATCAATCTTTGGAAAGAACCAAACAACGCCGACCAGAACTTTTAAAAAAGCAAGAGTAATTTAAACGGTACCTTTTATTTTGTGTAATCGTTCTCTACTTTGTACTCTTTTGTTACGAGTTGTATAGAAGAAGAATGTTAAAAGGAAAATAAAGTATGCTGCAAAAAGTGTTGTAAGTGTGTAATTCCATTCAATAAGGAATTCTTCGAGCATTACATTTAACGAGAATGAGCATAATGCTAATGCAACAAATACCCAAGCAACTTGTCGATCACTTAATCCTAAATAAGCAAGACTATGAGTGGTATGATCTTTTCCGCCAACAAATGGAGATTGTCCTTTGGAAAGTCTGTTAATGACAACTACAGTAGTATCTAGGATTGGCAAGATGAAAGTCATTACTGTTCCTGTTATTAATTTCCCGGTTGCAATAGTTCCAGGTGTGTAAGGATCATTCCAAAAATAAACTATTCCCATTGTAGCTAAGAATACTCCTAAAAATTGAGAACCTGTATCGCCCATATACATTTTTGAAGGATGCCAATTGAAGCGTAGGAATGCTATTAGCGAAGCGAGCACACCAAATAGTACTAATAAATACATACTGCTAAAATCTGCATGATGAACGATGCGATAAATTGTATTTATGATAATTCCAATGGAAACAATAGTTGTAATGCCATCCATATTATCCAGCATATTAATAGAGTTCATAATGCCAACCACCCAAATTAAGGTTAGTAGGTAATTTAAAATCATTAATGAAAATACATTAATATAAATTCCAGAAGCGATAAGAATAATTCCACACAACAATTGAATTCCGAATTTCAAAATCGGTTTTGTGTCATAGGCATCATCAGCTAAGCCAATAATAAAACCAGATGCACACGATAAAAGTAAACCTACGAAACCTATTTGGTACATTTCTTTTCCTGGTTCGAAGAGGATAGAATAACTAGCCACTGAAAGTAGGAACATAATATAAAATGCAATTCCTCCTACCGAAGGTTTCGATAAAGCACCCCAACGAATTACTGTACCATCAGCTTGATTACGTATTCCTAATGTTTTAAAAAAACGAAGGAACAGCACATTAATCATTATGGAGAATACCACTGCCGCAATAAAAAAAGCGAGGTATAATACGTAGCTTGCGTTATTTACAAACCAATTTGTCATGTTTTAAGTTTATTAAAAACGAGAATCAATATTATTAAATGATGCAAGCTCTAGATCTTTACCTGAAACAATTGGGTTTTCTGTTCCCCAATTTATATTTAGTTCAGGATCATTCCATAAAATTCCACATTCAGAATCTTTATGATAAAGGTTAGTACACTTATACATAAATAGGGTGTCATCTTCTAAAGATAGAAATCCATGAGCAAATCCAGGAGGAATCCAGAACATTGAATTTGATTCTGCAGTTAAATCAATACTCACATATTTTCCGAAAGTTGGAGAATGATGTCTTATATCAACAGCAATATCTCGAACAGATCCACGTACTACACGCACAAGTTTTCCTTGATCATATGGAGGATGTTGATAATGTAACCCACGCAATACATTTTTAGAAGAACTTGATTGGTTATCCTGAACAAATTTCAAGTCTAATCCAATAGCTTTAAACGTAGTTTCATTATAGGATTCAAAAAAATATCCACGTTCATCATGAAATACACGAGGTTTAATT
>JANPGA010000175.1:0-2609 GCA_031423735.1 Bacteroidota bacterium
ATGAAGTTGTATGCCCTCGGGTTTCAGCATAAAACAGTGTGAGATGGAAGAGCAAAAAACAGAACAAACGCAACCAATAATTCCTGAAGTACGATCACTTCGTGATCGTGTTATCGAAACTTTAAAAACATGCTACGATCCTGAAATTCCTGTTGATATTTGGGAATTAGGATTGATATATGAGATTATAATTAACGATGGTAACGATGTACATTTAAGGATGACATTAACATCACCAGCTTGTCCTGTAGCAGAAACTTTACCACCTGAAATCGAAGATAAAATTCGCAACATGCCAGATGTAAATAAAGCTAAAGTTGAAATTACATTTGACCCACCATGGGAAAAAGAAATGATGAGTGATGAAGCGCGATTGGAATTGGGAATGTGGTAAATAATTCAGAATTCAGAATTCAGAATTTATAATTCAGAATTGAAAAACAAATAAAGATTACGAGTGGAAGAGATAATAAATAAAGTTGCGAATTCGGGATTGGTTACTATCGATTTGGAAGAGTTGTTTCCTATTGGTGAACGAATTGCTTTTGATATTAAACCAATTTTAATTGAAGAACTTTTACTTCGTGAAAAGGATTTTAGAGAATTTATTAAAACGAATGATTGGACTCAATACAAAAATAAATCAATAGCAGTTTTTTGTTCAAGTGAGGCAATCATCCCACGATGGGCTTGGATGTTAATAGCATCTGCCCTTGAACCCTTTGCAAAGAAAATCGTTTTTGGCAGTTTAGAAAAGTTAGAAGAAGCTCTTTTCTACGATTTAATTTCTTCTCTTGATATTGAAACGTATCGTGATCAGAAAGTCGTAATTAAAGGTTGTAGTAATAGGCCAGTACCTGTTTCTGCATATCTAGAACTTACTGCTAAACTTCGACCAATAGTAAAAAGTATCATGTATGGCGAGCCCTGTAGTACAGTTCCTGTTTATAAACGTAAAGAGGGATAATTGGGTACAATCAAAACCTTTATCTTTGTTTAAAATTCATTAATGATTAGGATTATTACTCTTATTAGTTTGTTGTTTTTCATGTTAATAAGCCAATTTTCAAATGCACAATCGTTACCTGAAAAGAGCCCGTCTCGAGAAGGTGTTTTTATAATGGTTGATAAGATGCCTGCATACCCAGGTGGAATGGATGCTATGCAAAAATTTATTTTCAAAGAAATTATTTATCCTGAAGAGGCAATTTCCGAACATATTGAAGGAAAAGTTTTACTATCTGTAATCATAGATAAAACAGGAAAAGTTCGTGATATTATATCGAAAGGAGGTCCAGAGAGGTTGTTAGAAAAAGAAGCAATTCGTGTGGTAAAATTAATGCCAAATTGGTCGCCAGGAATCCAGAATGATATAGCTGTTGATGTTCAAGTTAGTATTCCAGTAATTTTTAAATTAGATAAATAATTAGTGATGTCTATAACGCTCGATGAAATAAAATATCCAATCCGCAAGGAGATGGAATTATTCGAGCAAAAATTTCGTAAGTCGATGCAAAGTACTGCTCCGTTATTGGATCGTATTATGCATTACATTGTGAAACGCAAAGGCAAGCAAATGCGTCCGATGTTTGTTTTTTTAACTGCAGGAATGACGGGTGAAATTGTTGAAAGTACTTATAGCGCATCTTCTCTCATTGAATTATTGCACACCGCAACACTTGTTCATGATGATGTTGTTGATGATAGTAATTTACGTCGGGGATTTTTTTCAATCAATGCACTTTGGAAAAATAAAATTGCTGTTCTTGTTGGTGATTATTTATTGTCAAGAGGTTTGCTTCTTTCAGTAGAGCACGAAGAGTTTGAGTTGCTTAAAATTGTTTCAACAGCAGTTCGAAAAATGAGCGAAGGTGAGTTACTGCAAATTGAGAAAGCACGAAAATTGGATATAACAGAAGAAGTTTATTACGATATCATCACAGCTAAAACTGCCTCTCTTATTGCTTCTTGTTGTGCTACAGGTGCAAGTTCCGTGGGGGCATCCAAAGAGATGGTTCAACGTATGCACGATTTTGGTGAAAATGTTGGAATCGCGTTTCAAATTAAAGATGATCTTTTTGATTACGAACAAACAGAACAAACCGGCAAACCAAAAGGGATCGATATCAAAGAACATAAAATGACATTACCCATTATTTATACTTTACAAAATGTAAGTAACACGGATAAAAAATTTATCATCAATACTGTTAAAAGTTATAGTGAAGATAAAGTTCGCGTAGAAAAAGTAATTAATATGGTAATGCAAACTGGCGGTCTTGATTACGCCAGAAAGGCTATGTATGATTATCAACAACGTGCTTTTATTCTATTAGAGGGAATTCCAGATTCTACCTACAAACAATCACTAATTAATTTGGTGCGCTTCACAACTGAACGAAATCATTAGTATATTTATGGTTATAAATTTATAAAAAATAATTTTTGATTAAATTTGTAATTATGTCACCCCTTCGGGGTTTTTAAATAAAATCCTTCTCGGCTAGAATTTTATCACCCCTTCAGGGTTTATATTCTAACAAAAAATCCCGAAGGGATGAAATTATTCTAACAGAATCACAAACCAAAAAATCCCGAAGGGATGAAAT
>JANPGA010000176.1:0-2221 GCA_031423735.1 Bacteroidota bacterium
ATAAACAATAACTATTTTACATTTTAATTTCTAAAAATAACCTTAAAAATACCTTTAGTAGGTTCTAGTATAATTTGTAATTTTAGAGCAAATTATTTTATAACCCTTATTTGGTTCAAAAATATAATTTGAACACATTAAAATTTAAACGCATGAAATTATCAATTTCTCAAGAAGCAAAAGAAGCCGTTTATAATGATTTGCTAATTGCAAATACAGCCTTCAATAAAATATATCCTGGTGATGGAGCTCAACGGCAGGCAGTACATACGGTTTACGGAGGTGCGAATCTCTTTAAATCAGATAGTACTCAAAAAATGGGCAAGGCTTCTTTAAAAAGTTTCACAACTTACGCACCAAATTTTGCTGTGTTAGCAAAGGTGCTGGAACTTACAGGGTACAATTCACTTCCACATGTTGAATCTCAAATTCAAGCATTAGAAAATCGTTTGGATAAGATGACTGATGTTGAGCGTAAGCAAGAAGCAGCATGGTTACCTTATACAGTTTATAAAAAAGTACTTGCGAAATTAGAACGCGAAGCTGTTGAAGATTTCCGTATCGACTTTGAAGATGGTTTTGGAAACCGCCCAGATGCTGAAGAAGATGCTACAGCGGTAAGTGCTGCCATTGAATTAGCAAAAGGGATGAAAGAAAATACGGTTTCTCCATTCATAGGAATTCGTATCAAACCTTTCACCGAAGATTTAAAACAAAGAGGAATTCGTACACTAGATATTTTCATTTCTACTTTACTTGATAATTCAGGAGGTAAAATGCCAGAAAATTTTGTAGTGATGTTACCTAAAGTTACTATTCCGCAACAGATTGAAGCACTAGTAAAATTGTTCGAAATTTTAGAACAAGCTTACAAATTACCAGAAGGGACTTTGAAGATGGAAATGATGGTAGAAGCAACTCAAGCGGTGATGGATGCTGATGGAAAGAATCCGTTGCTTGCATTAATTCGTGCTGGAAAAGGTCGTTGTATTGCTGCTCATTTTGGAACGTACGATTATACTGCATCCTGCAATATCACAGCGAAATATCAAACAATGGATCATCCTGTTTGTGATTTCGCACATCACATGACTCGTGTAGCATTAGGTGGAACGGGCATCATGTTATCCGATGGTGCTACGAATGTAATGCCTGTTGGTCCGCATAGAGGTGAGAACTTAACGATGGAACAAGAAATAGAAAATCGTGAAGTAGTTCATCATGCATGGAAACTCGGCTTCGGACATACTAGCCATTCTTTACGAAACGGCTTTTATCAAGGATGGGATTTGCATCCAGCACAATTACCAATGCGTTATGCTGCAACATATACTTTCTTTTTAGTGAGTTATGAAGATGCTGCATTACGTTTACGTAATTTTGTAGAAAAAACGGCACAAGCCACCTTAACTGGCGATGTATTTGATGATGCAGCAACTGGTCAAGGGTTACTAAACTATTTCCTCAAAGCAATGAACTGTGGTGCGATCACCGAAAAGGAAGCAATGGTTACTGGATTAACAATTGAGGAGATTAGAAGTAGATCGTTTTATAAAATTTTAGTTGGAAGAAGGAAATCGATTTGAAAATTTGAAAATGTGATGATTTGAAAATACCACCTCCCCTCCTTTCTCTAAGTAAATTACAAATTAAGTAACAATAAATCTTTAAATGATAAAAAAATTAATTTTCATACTTGCAATAATTATTTCAGGTACTATTCATGTATATTCACAAAGTTGTATTGGTGCTTCTTCGATAGTTCATTCTATAGGCAATTTAGATGGAATGAAAATTACTAATGATGATCAAATAATTACTGTTGGAACTTATAACGCTCCATTTACTTATCAAGGAAATACAATTCAGTTGGATGGTGTTTTAAGTGTGTATGTGATGTTTATGGATACTTCTTACAATCTTATTCGATTAACAAGAGTTCTTGGTTTTTTAAATAGTGGTTCCGGATTTTTTCCTCCTAAAATTTATCATATTGCAGTTGATAAAAATAAAAATGTTATTGTTGGTGGTGCATTTTCCGATTCTTTGCGAACAAATTCTAACACTTATTTTGGAGATCATGCAGGTGATGGCTTTGTAGCGAAATTTGATTCTTTAGGAAATGAAATTTTTGTTAAAACTTTTCAAGCATCAGGAACTGGAGTTCACTTTGAAGATTATGTTCGAGATGTAGCTGTTGATTCTGCAGGTAATGTATATG